>NZ_JAKMAY010000175.1:0-12550 GCF_022015835.1 Streptomyces sp. ICN903
CCGGTCCCCCGGACCCCGCCGATCCCGCCGATCCCGGTGTCCCCGGCGTCGGCAAGGGCGATCCGGAGCCGGACTGGCGGGAGGAGGAGCTCGACCTGGAGGAGCGGTCGGCCAGCGCCGCCCGGCTGTTCGACATCCGCCGTGTCATCGGTGTGCTGTTCGTGGTCTACGGCCTCCTGGTCACCATCGCCGGGTTCTTCGTCTCCGACGCCGACCTGGCCAAGGCCCAGGACGTCAACATCAACCTCTGGTCCGGGCTGTCGATGCTGGTGCTGGGACTGCTGTTCCTGCTCTGGCTGCGGCTGAGCCCGACGGTTCCGCCGCCGTCCCGGCGGGAGACCGAAGGCGGCGGCCCCGGAGCCGCGCCGCCCGCGGAGGGCTGACCGGCGCCGTCCGCCTCCGTACGGGCCGGGGCGCGGCGGATACGGGAGGGCGGGGCCGGCGCGTCAGCCCGGCCCCGCCCTCCCGTCCGCTCCCCGTTCCGTACCCCGATCCGCACCGCCGTGCCTGCCGTGCCCAACGTGCCCGCCGGCCACCCGGTCCAGCAGTCCGGTGCGGGCCGCCAGCGCCGCCGCCTCCAGCCGCGATCCGACCCCGAGCTTCATCAGCACCCGCTGCACATGGGTACGGGCCGTGCTGGGCGCGATCCCCATGCCCACCGCGATCGCCCGGGTGTCCTCCCCCTCCGCCACCCGCACCAGCACCTCGGCCTCACGCGGGGTGAGCATCCGCAGCAGCCTGACACCCTCGTCGTCCGGCTCGGCCCTCGGGTTGAGCAGCTCCGCGAAGGCGACCCGCAGCAGTTGCGGCGCCACCGCCGCCTCCCCGGCCCGCGCCCTGACCATGCCGCGTTCGACGCCCTCGATCCGCTCGTCGTGCCGTATGTAGCCCGACGCCCCCGCCGCGAACGCCGCCGCTATGCCCCGCGGGCTGGGCACCGGGCCCAGCACCACCACGGCGGTCTGCGGCCGCTCCCGCCTGATCCTGGCCACGGGGTCGAACGCCCCGGGTTCGGCGGGCGACGCCGTGCCCCACAGGCACACCTCGGGGGCCCTGCTGACCACCAGCTCCGCCGCCCCCGCGGCCGGCGCGGCGGCCGCGAGCACCCGGTGCCCGCGCAACTTCAGTGCCGAGGCGAGCGCCTCGGCGTGCAGACGGTGGTCGTCGACCACCATGAGCCGCACGGTCATCCACACCCCTGTCGGTTCCATCGGGCCCGGTCTTCCGGGGCCGGGCCGCGCTCCCGTACGGCCCTTTGAGCCGCCCGGCTCCGTCTTGCCCCCGGAAGCTACACGCTCCCCCGGCATCCCGCGTCCCTTCCGGCAAGAACCGGCGGGAACTCCCGCGGACCCACGCGAGCGGCCCCGCGCCCCCTCCGCGGGAGGGGACGCGGGGCCGTCGGCGGCAACGGGCCGCCGCAGGTGGCCGGGTACGGCCGCGGAACCTCAGTTGTAGGCGGCTATCGCCAGGTCGCTCAGACCGGCGGAGGCGTAGAACCTGTGGTTCACCAGGAAGAAGTGGCCGTCCTTCCAGAACGGGTGCACATCGGAGCCGGTGGCCATGTCGTACTCCTTCTTCGCCCCGTCGGCCGGCAGCTTCATCCGCGGGGACGGCTTGCCGCTGCCCGGGTCGAGCGTGACGATCTGGCCCGGCTTGTCGTAGCCGGGGAGTTCGTAGGCGAGCAGCGCGCCGTCCTCCACGGTGACCGGGACGATCCGGCCGCCCGAGGTCGGCTCCCCCAGCCACTTCGACTTGCCCGTGGTGAGGTCGAAGGCGATGATCTCGCTGGTCTGGCCGTACCCGCCGCCCTGGTGGGGCTTCGAGGAGATGTACATGGTCTCGCCGTCCACCACCGTGCCGGGGCAGTTGCTGAGCGTGATGCCCCGGCAGCCCAGCTCGTGGCGGTCCTTCTTGATGGTGATCTTCTCCTTGAGCTTGCCGCTGTCCGAGAGGACCATCACGTCGGTGATGTCGATGCTGGACTCACCGCCGGCGTTGACCCCGAGGACCAGCGGGTCGGTGGAGAGGACCTTGAGGACCTCGATGCCGTCGGGGGCCTCCCACTCCCACTTCTTCTTGCCGCCCGGGCCCACTCCCTGGACCTTCTGCGAGCCGCCGAAGCCGCACTCGATCTTGGCGACGAGCTGGGCGCCGCCGGAGTAGCCGCGGTCCTTGCACTCCGAGCCCTCCTCCTGCTGCCACAGCTCCTTGCCGGTCGACAGGTCGTAACCGACCGCGTTGCCGATCCAGGCCGCCGCGGCGATGTCCCCGCTGACCGCCATCTCGGTGTAGCTGAACTCCGAGGAGCTGTCGCGCTTGGACGGCAGTTCCTTGTTCCACAGCTTCTTGCCCGCGGCCAGGTCGATGCCCATGACGAACTCGCAGCGCCGGCCGTACTGGACGACGGTCCTGTTCTCGGACATCTCGAAGGCGGCGGTGCAGTCCTTGGGGCGGGGCATGTCGATGGACCAAGCCATCTTGCCGGTCTTCATGTCGTAAGCGGTGGTGGAACTCGTCGTGGCCTTGACGAGGTTGCCGCCCACGAACCAGGTGCCGGGCGTCTCCGCGATGATGTCCTGCTTGTCCACCTTGGGCGGGTCGACCGTCCAGGCGAGCTCGGCGTCGATCAGGCCCTTCTCGCCGCCGGAACCGCCGGAGTCACCGGAGCCGCCGGAGTCGCCCGAGCCGCCGTCCGCGCCCTGGGTGGTGCCCTTGTCGCCCTTCTTGGCCTCGGTGCCGCCGTCGTCCTTGGTCAGGAACCAGACACCGCCGCCCGCGACGAGCAGGACCGCGACGACAGCGGCGACGACGGCCAGGACCTTGGCGTTCTTGCCGCTGCCGCCGGGCGGCTGCGCACCGCCGCCGTACATGGGCTGCGTCGGGTACTGGCCGTACCCGGGCTGCTGCCCGTACGCCGGGGGCTGGCCGTAGGCCGGGGTCTGACCGTAGGCCGGGGGCTGCCCGTACGCCGGGGTCTGCCCGTACGCGGGGGCCTGGCCGTACGGCGCCTGGGGCGCCTGTCCCGGCTGCTGCGGATACCCGTACGACGGGGGCTGGTCGGTCGGGAACTGCGGCGCCTGGCCGAACTGGCCGGGCTGCTGCGGGTAGCCGTACGACGGCGGGCCCGAAGGGGCCTGCGGCGGCTGCCCCGGCTGGTCCGGCTGGTCCGGCTGCGTCTGCTGATCGGCCGGAGGCTGCGGCGACTTGGACAGCGGAACCTGCGGAGCCTTCTCCTGCTCCGCGCTCTCCGGCTGCGCCTGCTGCTCCTGCTGCTCCTGCTTCTCCCGCTGTCCCGCCCCCTCCTGCTGCTCCGGCCGGTCGTCCGGCTGCTCCGGAGGGGGGCCGAAGCCGCCGGACGGCGGCTGTTCTGGTGGCGGAGGCGGCTGCGACATGGGTTTCCTCATTCACGCGCGGACCGGCTGCCCAGCCCCTCGCCCCCCGTGGGGCAGAGCGAATCGGACACGGCCCGCCACTTCTCGGCTGTTGCCGGCTCTTGGCGCCGACGGTCGGAAGGAAATTCTTTCTATCACCGGACACCCGGAAAGCCGCCTCCGGTTCCCGTTCCGGGCCATCAGGTGAGACCGGCCCGCGACCTGGCCGTTACCGTCCGCCGGGGGCTCCTCCTTCGCCTCCGGTCACCCCTCCTCGGCCAGTTCCAGCCAGCGCGTCTCCAAGTCATCGCGCTCATCGGTGAGTTCGCGCAGTTCGGCGTCGAGTCCGGCGACCTTCTCGAAGTCGGTGGCGTGCTCGGCCATCTCGGCGTGCAGCGCCGCCTGACGCTCCTCGATCCGCTCCAGCCTGCGCTCGATGCGCTGCAACTCCTTCTGCGCCGCACGCGAGAGGGCCGCGGGCTTGGCGGAGGACTTGGCGGCGGGCCGGGCCGCCGTCTGCCCCGCCGGAGCCGCGGCCGGGGCGCCCGCGGTGGTGGCCTGGCGCAGCCGCTCGCGGCGCTCCAGGTACTCGTCCAGCCCGCGCGGCAGCATCCGCAGCGTGCCGTCGCCCAGCAGCGCGTGCACCCGGTCCGTGGTCCGCTCGACGAAGTAGCGGTCGTGGGAGATGACCACCAGCGAGCCGGGCCAGCCGTCGAGCAGGTCCTCGAGCTGGGTCAGGGTCTCGATGTCCAGGTCGTTGGTCGGCTCGTCCATGAACAGCACGTTCGGCTCGTCCATCAGCAGCCGCAGCAGCTGGAGCCTGCGGCGCTCGCCGCCGGAGAGGTCCCCGACGGGCGTCCACTGCTTGTCCTTGCCGAAGCCGAAGCGCTCGCACAGCTGGGAGGCGCTCATCTCGCGCCCCTTGCCGAGGTCCACGCGCGAGCGCACCCGTTCCACGGCCTCCAGCACGCGCCATGCGGGGTCGAGTTCGGCGACCTCCTGGGAGAGGTAGGCCAGCCGCACCGTCCTGCCGACCTTGATCCGGCCGGCGGCCGGCTGCTTCTCACCACCGCTGTACGCCGCGTCCGCCAGCGCCCGCAGCAGCGAGGTCTTGCCGGCGCCGTTGACGCCGACCAGGCCGATCCGGTCGCCGGGGCCGAGCTGCCAGGTCAGGTGCTTGAGCAGCACCTTGGGCCCGGCCTGGACGGTCACGTCCTCCAGGTCGAACACGGTCTTGCCCAGCCGGGAGTTCGCGAACTTCATCAGCTCGGCGCTGTCGCGCGGCGGCGGCACGTCGGCGATCAGCTCGTTGGCGGCCTCGACGCGGAAGCGGGGCTTGCTGGTGCGGGCCGGGGCGCCGCGCCGCAGCCAGGCCAGTTCCTTGCGGACCAGGTTCTGCCGCTTGGCCTCCTCGGTGGCCGCGATGCGCTCGCGCTCGGCGCGGGCGAAGACGTAGTCGCTGTAGCCGCCCTCGTACTCGTGGACGGTGCCGCGCTGCACGTCCCACATCCGCGTGCACACCTGGTCCAGGAACCAGCGGTCGTGGGTGACGCAGACCAGCGCCGAGCGCCGGGCGCGCAGGTGCCCGGCGAGCCAGGCGATGCCCTCGACGTCGAGGTGGTTGGTGGGCTCGTCCAGCACGATCAGGTCCTGCTCGGCGATGAGCAGCTTCGCCAGCGCGATGCGCCGCCGCTCGCCGCCGGACAGGGGGCCGATGACGGTGTCCAGGCCCTGCGGGAAGCCGGGCATGTCCAGGCCGCCGAAGAGTCCGGTGAGGATGTCGCGCACGCGGGCGTTCCCGGCCCACTCGTGGTCGGCCATGTCGCCGATGACCTCGTGCCGGACGGTGGCGGCCGGGTCGAGCGAGTCGTGCTGGGTGAGCACTCCCAGCCGCAGCCCGCCGGCGTGGGTCACCCGGCCGTCGTCGGCGGGCTCCAGCTTCGCCAGGATGCGCACGAGGGTGGTCTTGCCGTCGCCGTTGCGCCCGACGACGCCGATCCGGTCTCCCTCGCTGACGCCGAGGGAGACGCCGTCGAGCAGCGCACGGGTGCCGTACACCTTGCCGACGGCTTCCAGATTGACGAGGTTCGTGGCCATGGGGCTCCCGCTGCCCGGCACGCCGGGCTGGTGTGGTCTTCGGGTGGGCTGGTCAGCCTCTCAGCCTAGTCGCAGCCCGGGCGGGCACGCTCATGCCCGCCCTGCGCCGACCGCACCCGTCCGCCACAGCAACGCCACAGCACCGCCGCGGTCCCGCCCACCGCCGCGGGCGCCCCCGCGGAAGCCGCCGGTTCAGTACGACGGGCTGTGCTGGGCCGGGGCCGAGCGCGGGGTCGGCCGGTTGAGGCCGAACAGCGAGCCGGTGGCGACCGCCAGCTCCGCGGCGCAGTCCGCCGCCGGCTGCTCCGGGACGCCCATCCGGCGCAGCGCTCCGGAGAACGCGTCCTCCAGCAGGGCCAGCCGCCAGCTCAGCTCCGCGGGTCCGACCTGCCGGCCGTCGCGCGGCCGGCTCGACAGGACGGTCAGCACGTCCTGGGCGTTGCTCTGCAGATCGGCCAGGGACTGCCAGCCGTTCGGCAGCCGCGCCGGGCTCCGGTCCGACGGCTCCGCGTCCGGCACGCCCAGCGTCACGGGGAGTTGCGCGGGGATCGAGGAGTACCAGTCGACCAGCGCACCGCTCAGGTCCGCCCGCAGGCCGTCGAGGAAGCTCAGCAGGACCGCGGCGCCCATGGGGGCGCCGACGGGCTCGACGCGCGGCGCGGAGTCCTCCGGCGCGGGCGGCCTGCCGCCCGCACCGGGGCCCATGAACGACCGGATGACGACCGAGACCTCTTCCTGCTGCGCCGGAGCGGAGTGCTGGGCGGGCAGCAGGAGCGCCCGTACGGGCGCGATGCCTCGGGCGGCCTGCTCGGCCGCCGCCTGGCACGCGTAGTCAGTGGGCACGGGCCCCCCCTTCTTCCGAAGCCGCCTTCTCACGCGGCGTCGGCCTTGCGTTTCGGGGCCGTACCGTATCGCTCCGCGACGGCTTCGGGGAGGTGTCCGTCACACAGAGTTCACCCGCCGCCCCGCCCGGAGTCCTGCCCGGAGCGGGTACGGCCCGCGCGGTGCCGTCCCGCGCGGGCCGTACGGGGGTGCCGGAGGGCGGGGTCAGCCGACGGAGTTGAGCACCTGGCGGACGACCGGGCCCGCGTTCGTGCCGCCGTGGCCGGAGGCGGGCACGACCGCCGCGGCGGCCATGTCGCCCCGGTAGGCGGTGAACCAGGCGTTGGGCTTCTTCTGGCCGTCCACCTCGGCCGAGCCGGTCTTCGCGCCGAAGTCGCCGCTGGTGCCGGCCATGGCCTCGGCCGCCGAGCCGCTGGTGGCCGTCAGCCGCATCAGCGAGCGCAGTTCCTGGGCGACGGCCGGGGAGAGGGTGCGCGGGGCCTTGGCCAGGCCGCGGCCGTCCACCTCGGGCGAGACGATGTACGGCTGGCGGAAGACGCCGCTCTTCACCGTCGCCGACACCGAGGCCATGATCAGCGGGTTCGCCCTGACCCCGCCCTGCCCGATCAGCGAGGCGGCCATCTGCGCGTCGGACTGCACGGGCACCGAGCCGTCGAAGGTGGCGGTGCCGACCTGCCAGGTCAGCCCGATGCCGAAGACGTCGCGGGCCTGCTTGGTGAGGTCGTCGTCCGACAGCTCGCCGGCCTGGCTGATGAAGGCGGTGTTGCAGGAGGCGGCGAAGGACTGCGCGAAGGTGCCGCCGTTGATCTCGAACTTGTCGAGGTTCTGGAACCTCCAGCCGCCGTGTGTGAAGTACTTGGGGCAGGGGTGCTGCTTCGCGCTGGAGGCCAGGCCCTTCTCGATGAGCATCGACGCGGTGACGATCTTCATCGTGGAGCCGGGGGCCAGGGAGCCCTTGAGGGCGGTGTTGAAGCCCTGCGCCGGGGTGTTGGCGACCGCCAGGATCTCGCCCGTGCTGGCCTTCAGGGCGACGACCGACGCCTTGGGCTTGCCGGCGATGGCCTGGACGGCGGCCTTCTGCACCTTGGCGTCCAGCGTGGTCCTCAGCTCGCCCGGGGTGCCCTTGCTGAGCTGCCTGAGCGTCTTGACCTCCTTGCCGGCGGCGTCGGTGATCCGGATCCCGAAGCCGGGCTTCCCGTCGGTCTTGTCACCGAAGCGCTTGCGCAGGTCGGCCAGGGTCGCGGCCAGCTCGGGGTACTCCTCGGCCGTCAGCTCGGCGCCGTTGCGGTCCAGGGCCTTGACGGGCGGGGCCCCGGCCTCGGCGGTCTCCAGCTTCTGGCCGCTGCCGAGCTCGGGGTGGAGGACGGACGCCTCCCAGTCGACGACGGGCTCGCCGCTGTCGTCGTCCCGTACGACCGTCAGCTCCGACTCGTACGTCCAGGAGGCGGGCTTCTCCTCCTTGTCGTACTCCACCTCGGCCGTCACGGTGAACGGGACGTCGGCGCCCGCGGCGGTGCCCGGTTCCAGGCGCACGCCCGACACCCGGGCGTCCTTCCGGAAGCCCGCCAGGGCCTTGGCCGCGGCGGCCTCGTCGTCGGTCAGCGCGGCGGCCTCCTCGGCCTTCCCCTCCTGCCAGGCCCTCAGGAACCTTCCGGCGGTCTCGCGGACCTCCTCGGACGAGGGCGGGCCCGTCTCGGCCGCCGGTTCGCCGGTCCGGCCGTCGGAGAAGGCCACGTCCTGCCCGCTCCCGCCGCCGGCCGCGCCGCTGTCGCCGATCAGGGTGTACGCCCCGAACCCGGCGGCTCCGACCACGGCGGTGAGGACCGCTCCGATCACCGCCACCTTCCGACCGTCACGCATGAGTCTCCCGAATCTCCGCCCCTGCCCCGGACCGGCACCGCCGGGGCCCGTGCGAAGAACCCTAGAGCACGTGGGCGGCACGGACCGGGGCCAGGCGTCCGCACCGGCGCCCGGCGGGACTCCGTGAAACGGCCGCGGGGATTGTCCGTCCACCCCGGGAATGATTAGTGTGTTTTTCCGAAGATAGACAGCGATAAAGGCGCTCCGATTACCCCGCCGGCACGCCCCGCCTCGCCCGGTTCACTCTTCCGGAAGCACAACCAACACCCCTCGCAGTCGTTGTCACTGCGAAGCAGAAGGCCGATCCTCCTTCCGGCAATTAACGTCACGGGCCCGCGCCGCATCCGGCGGCGCGGGCCCGTGACACGTATGGAGCAGAAAATATCGGCGCGGCGCGCGGCAAGGCTTACCGTGTACTCGGCTCGCCAGTTCCTAGCATTACGCAAGCAAGCCCGTGAAGCGGCTTCGTACATTGGAGGTACATGCCATGAAGATGAAGCGGACCGCCGCCGTCGCGCTTTCCGCCGCCGCCCTGGTGATCGGCGGAGCCGGCGTCTCCCAGGCCGACGACGGCCCGAAGTTCCGGAACAACGCGCAGATCCTGCCCTGCGTCAACCTGGAGCTGGTGAACATCCCGATCGCGTCGGCGGACATCAACAACCTCGACTGCTCCGTCACCTACGTGGAGTCGAAGAAGGTCTCCTCCTACGAGTCCTTCAGGGACTGAGGAGCCGACCGGACCACCGGCGCACCACTGTCGAAAGGCCGCCCCGGCACACCGGGGCGGCCTTTCTCCTTTCCATGACACGCTCGCGACATATAGCCGAAAACAACACCCGCTTGGCGCAATGACAGCGCATAATCCCAGGTGGTGCGCCTATCGGCGACTCCCCGCCCCCGCTTTCCGCAGGACACGCAGAAACGCGGAAGCGCGCAATCGGGGATTCGGTGGGTTAATGTCGCCGACGTGGGGGCAACTCCCGCCTTTCCGGTGAGCGGGCCGAACTGCGGCCGCAATCCGGAAACCGGTTATCCGGCCGCTCGGCGGCGGCCGGGGACATCGGAACCTTCCTTCTCTCGTCAAGGAGACAAGACAGCATGATGCTGAAGAAGACGCTCGTCGTTTCTTTCGCCGCCGCCATGGCCCTCGCGGGTGGGGCCGCCAGCGCCCACGCCGGTGAGGCCAAGTTCGAGAACAACGCGCAGATCCTGCCCTGCCCGAACCTGGAGGTCATCAACATCCCGATCCTCTCCAGCGACGTCAACAACCTCGACTGCTCTCGGAACTCCAAGGAGGAGGTCGAGATCAAGAAGGTCGTGAAGGTCGAGAAGGAGTCCGACATCCACGTCGCTCCGAAGCAGGAGCAGGCCCAGGGTCAGGGCCAGGGCCAGGAGGCCAAGCAGGGCCAGGGCCAGAAGCAGGAAGGCGAGAACGAGAACGAGAACAAGAACGCCGTCAAGAAGCACTGAAGCGGCTGACGCCTCGCGTCGCACCGTTCTCAGAACGCCGCCCGCCGGTCTCACCGGCGGGCGGCGCCGCTTTTCACCGGGGCCGCGCCCTGCGTGGACTCCCCGGGCTCAGGGGCTGCGGGCCGGGGGCTGCGGGCCGGGGGCTGCGGATCAGATCCAGGTGTCCAGCCACATACGGGACTGCCAGGCGTCCTTGGGGATCTGCACCCCGGTGTAGAGCGGGTGGAAGTAGACGAAGTTCCACACGATCAGCAGCACGAGCACGCCCGCGCCCACCGCGCCCACCGCCCGCCGCCGCTCGGTGCAGCCGGGCGGCCCGAGGATCGCCCCGATCGTCATCGCCAGCGCCAGGCACAGGAACGGCACGAAGACGACCGCGTAGAAGTAGAAGATCGTGCGCTCCTGGTACAGGAACCACGGCAGCCAGCCCGCCGCCACCCCGCACAGGATCGCGCCCGCGCGCCAGTCCCGCCGCAGCACCCAGCGGTAGAGGCAGTACAGCAGCGCGAAGCAGGCCGCCCACCACAGCAGCGGGGTGCCCAGGGCGAGCACCTCGCGGGCGCAGCCGCCCTCCGCCGTGCAGCCGTCCTCCCCCCTGTCGGAGGACTCGTAGAAGTACGACACCGGGCGGGCGGTCACCAGCCAGCTCCAGGGGTGGGACTGGTAGGTGTGCTCGGAGGTCAGCCCCACGTGGAAGCTGTAGACCTCGCTCTCGTAGTGCCACAGGCTGCGCAGCGGGGCCGGGACCCAGGTCATGTCGAACTGGGGCAGGGGCAGCTTCAGACCGGTGAAGGGGAGGGGCAGCGACTCCGGTGACAGCCCCCGGCGCCCCTCCGCCCAGGTGCGGAAGTAGCCGTCCCGGCCCGCGAACCAGCCCGCCCAGGAGGCCACGTAGACGGCGACCGCGACCGGCACCAGGGAGAGGAAGGCGGGCGCGGCGTCCCGGCGCAGCATCGACAGGTGGGGGTGCCGGGCCCCGGCGGTGCGCCGGGAGGCGGCGTCCCACAGGACCGTCAGGATCCCGAAGGCGACCAGGACGTACAGGCCGCTCCACTTGGTGGCGCAGGCCAGTCCCAGGCAGAGCCCGGCGGCCAGCCGCCAGGGGCGTGCGCCCAGGCCCAGCCGGTCGCCGGTGTCCGCCTCGGGCCGCCCGTCCGGCGGCAGGGCCGCGGCGAGCCGGGCACGGGCCCGGTCGCGGTCGATCAGCAGGCAGCCGAAGGCCGCCAGCACGAAGAACATCAGCACCAGGTCGAGCAGCGCGGTGCGGCTCATCACCAGGTGCAGGCCGTCCACGGCCAGCAGCAGTCCCGCCAGGCACCCCAGGGCGGTGGAGCGCAGCAGCCGGCGCCCGATGCGGCAGACCATCAGCACCGACAGCGTGCCGAGCACCGCCACCATGAAGCGCCAGCCGAACGGCGTCAGACCGAACGCCGCCTCGCCCACGGCGATGATCCACTTGCCCACGGGCGGGTGCACCACGTACGCGGCGGCCTCGCTCAGCGGGGCCGCCGCGGGGTTGTCGAGGATGGTGTCGTTGGCGCCGTCGGGCCAGGTGCCCTCGTAGCCGAGCCGGTACAGCGCCCAGGCGTCCTTGGCGTAGTAGGTCTCGTCGAATATCACCGCGTGCGGCGAGCCGAGGTTCCAGAAGCGCAGGAGGCCGGCGAGGAGCGCGACGAGGAGCGGGCCGCCCCACGCCGCAAGGCGGCCCAGCAGCCGCGCGTCGTCCCCGTCCAGTCCGAACAGCCTCCACACCCGGCCGCGGCCGGGCTCCGGGTACGGCGGCACCAGCCGCTCCCGCGTGCCCGCCCGGGGCGGCGGGGCGTATCCGTAGCGCCGCAGCCGCCCGCGCCACGCCGGGGCCTGCTCCCCGACGGGCTCCCCGTGCCGGGCCTGAGTCGCGGTGTCACTGGTCACGCGGGCCATCGTAGGGAACGGTCCTCCCGCGCGGTGCCGCGCACCGGAGGGCCGGCGGCCCCGCGCCGGCCTCGGCCCCCGCCGGAGCTGCGAGGATGGCGGGGTGAGCGGAACACTCGTACTGGCAGGCACACCCATCGGCGACACCGCCGACGCACCGCCCCGGCTCGCGGCCGAGCTGGAGGGGGCCGACATCGTCGCCGCCGAGGACACCCGGCGGCTGCGGCGGCTCACCCAGGCTCTCGGGGTGCGGATCTCCGGCCGGGTGGTGTCGTACTTCGAGGGCAACGAGGCCGCGCGCACCCCGGAGCTGGCCGACGCGCTGTCGGAGGGCTCCCGGGTGCTGCTGGTCACGGACGCGGGGATGCCGTCGGTCTCCGACCCCGGCTACCGGCTGGTGGCCGCCGCCGTCGAGCGCGGGATCAGGGTCACGGCCGTGCCCGGCCCGTCCGCCGTGCTGACCGCGCTGGCGCTGTCGGGGCTGCCGGTGGACCGGTTCTGCTTCGAGGGCTTCCTGCCGCGCAAGACGGGCGAGCGGCTGGCGCGGCTGCGCGAGGCCGCCGGGGAGCGCCGCACGCTGGTCTACTTCGAGGCCCCGCACCGGCTGGCCGCCGCGCTGGCCGCCATGGCCGAGGCCTTCGGCGCCGGCCGCCGGGCCGCGGTCTGCCGGGAGCTGACCAAGACCTACGAGGAGGTGCGGCGCGGCACGCTGGGCGAGCTGGCCGCCTGGGCGGAGGAGGGCGTGCGGGGCGAGATCACCGTCGTGGTCGAGGGCGCGCCCGCCGAGGCGCCCGGCGCGGTGGACGCCGCCGAGCTGGTGCGCCGGGTGGCGGTGCGCGAGGCCGCCGGGGAGCGCCGCAAGGAGGCCATCGCGGAGGTGGCGCGCGAGGCGGGGCTGCCCAAGCGGGAGGTCTTCGACGCGGTGGTCGCGGCGAAGAACGCGGGGACGGCCTGAGCGGTCCGGGCGGCGGGCGGGAGCCCGGCCCGGGAAGGGG
>NZ_JAKMAY010000176.1:0-12542 GCF_022015835.1 Streptomyces sp. ICN903
GCTGGGGATGGGGGCCGGGGGTACCGGGCGTGCTGGGTGTCATGAGGGACTCAGATGCGGTATCCGGAGCCGGGCACGGTGACGATCACCGGCGGCTCGCCGAGCTTGCGGCGCAGGGTCATCACGGTGACCCGTACGACGTTGGTGAACGGGTCGGTGTTCTCGTCCCAGGCCTTCTCCAGGAGCTGCTCGGCGGAGACCACCGATCCCTCGCTCCGCATGAGCACCTCCAGCACCGCGAACTCCTTGGGGGCCAGCTGCACCTGCCGGCCGTCGCGGAAGACCTCGCGGCGGTTGGGGTCCAGCCGGATCCCGGCGCGCTCCAGCACCGGCGGCAGGGGCGCGGTGCTGCGGCGGCCGAGCGCCCGCACCCGGGCGGTCAGCTCGCTGAAGGCGAAGGGCTTGGGCAGGTAGTCGTCCGCGCCCAGCTCCAGGCCCTCCACCCGGTCGCTGACGTCGCCGGAGGCGGTGAGCATCAGCACCCGGGTCGGCAGGCCCAGCCGGATGATCTCGCGGCACACGTCGTCGCCGTGGACCAGCGGCAGGTCGCGGTCGAGCACCACCACGTCGTAGTCGTTGACCCCGACGCGCTCGAGGGCCGCTGCGCCGTCGTAGACCACGTCGACGGCCATGGCCTCCCGGCGCAGTCCGGTGGCCACGGCATCGGCGAGCAGCCGCTCGTCCTCGACGACGAGTACGCGCACGGGTGGTGTCCTTCCTTCGGCCGGCGGGGCTTCACGGGGCGGGAACCGTCCCGGCCGTTCGGGGGCGGCTCGGGAGCGGCACGGAGCCGGGCGGGGGTGCTTCCCGTCCTGTTCCATCATGTCCATCGTGCCCGCGACCTCAGTAAACGGGCCGTAAGGGACTTCCGTCGCAGCCGTTCACCGAATTTTCGTCCTTCTTGAGGTTTCTCTGAGGTTTGGGATGGGGAGGACGGCAGTACACCCGCGATCACGCCCTGTAGACGGCATGTCACGACCCCTCTTCCCAGCCCCGGAAGAGCCGTCGGCCGACCGCTCGGGGTACACACCGTGATCGTCCCACCCCCGGCACGCCCCGTGCCGACGACCCACGACGAGGGGGCGCACCATGGACGCGTTCACCGCAGGCATTCTGCAGCGCATACGGACCACGGAGTCCGACCTGATCCGCGCTCGTGAGTCGGGCGACGACTTCCTGGTGGACGTCGAGCAGGCCGAGCTCGAGGATCTGCGCCGTCTGGCCGCCGAGTACGGAGTGGAGATCGGCGCCACCACCGGCGCCTGACCGGCATCGCACGGCGGCGCCCCGGGAGGGAGAACCTCCCGGGGCGCCGCCGTGCGGGGCGCAGGAGGGGTCGGTGCCCCTCGTTCCCGGACCGGGTCCGTTCAGTCGTGCCAGGCGCCCAGTTCCTCCAGCAGCGGCTGGAGCGCGCCGAAGACCCCGGGCGAGGCGGCCACCGTCAGCTCGCCCGTCGGCGGGGAGCCGGGCCGCCCGCCGGTGAGGGCGCCCGCCTCGCGGGCGACCAGATCGCCCGCGGCGAAGTCCCAGGGATGCAGCCCGCGCTCGTAGAAGCCGTCCAGCCGCCCGCCGCCCACGTCGCACAGGTCGATGGCGGCCGAGCCGGAGCGGCGGATGTCGCGGACCTCCGGCAGCAGGCGGCGGGCCACCTCGGCCTGGGCCCCGCGGCGCTCGGCGACGTAGTTGAAACCGGTGCCGATCAGCGCCTGCCCCAGCGGCGGCGAGGGGCGGCAGCGCACACGCCTCCCGTTCAGCCAGGCACCCTCGCCCAGCACCGCGTGGTAGGTCTCGCCGCGCGGCGGGACGTGGACCACGCCGACGACCGTCTCGCCCCGGTGCTCGGCGGCGATCGAGACGGCCCAGGCGGGCTGCCCGTAGAGGTAGTTCACGGTGCCGTCGATCGGGTCGATCACCCAGCGCACCCCGCTGTCTCCCTCGCTGGAGGCCCCCTCCTCCCCCAGGAAGCCGTCATCGGGGCGGTGGTCGGTCAGGAAGCCGGTGATCAGCTTCTCGGAGGCGATGTCCATCTCGGTGACGACGTCGACGGGACTGCTCTTGGTCGCGGCCACCCCCAGGTCGGCGGGGCGCCCCTCGCTCAGCAGCGCGCCCGCCCGGCGGGCGGCCTCCAGCGCGAGGCCCAGAAGCTCCCTGTTGAGCGGGCCCGCCACGGCGGCGGTCGCACGGTCGGTCTCCGCTCCGGTTCCGGCAGGGCTGCCGGCGGCTGGCCCGGCGGAGCTTGCGGCGTCGGTCACGGCTCTCCTCGGCGGTGTGATGCGGGCATCGGACGGGTGTCGTACGGGCGCCGGGACGGCGTCACGCGTACGGGCTGTCGGCGCCCGCGGCGGCGGGCTTGGGCGTACGCGCCGGGCAGCAGCCCACCGGGCACACGTCGTGGCTGGGGCCCAGCGCGCCCAGCGCGCAGCGCTCGGGGTTCTCGCCGCGCTCGGCGGCGGCGCGCTCGGTCACCAGGTCGCGCACGGCCGCGGCGAAGCGCGGGTCGGCGCCGACGGTGGCCGACCGCACCGCCGGCAGGCCCAGCTCCTCGGCCTTGGCCATCGCCTCGGTGTCGAGGTCGTACAGGACCTCCATGTGGTCCGAGACGAAACCGATGGGGACCATCACCGCGGCCGGCGCACCCTGCCCGTGCAGCGCCTCCAGGTGGTCGCAGACGTCCGGCTCCAGCCAGGGGATGTGGGGGGCGCCGCTGCGGGACTGGTAGACCAGTTCCCAGGGCCTGTCCACCCCGGTCTCCTCGCGCACCGCGGCGGCGATCACCCGTGCCACGTCCAGGTGCTGGGCGACGTACGCGCCGCCGTCGGGCCCGGAGGTCTCGGACTGGGACAGGGGGATGGAGTGGGTGGTGAAGACCAGGTGGGCCCCGGCCCGGACGTCCCCGGGCAGCTCGGCGAGGGCGGCCAGCACCCCGTCGGTCATGGGGCGGACGAAGCCGGGGTGGTTGAAGTAGTGCCGCAGCTTGTCCACCCGCGGCACCCGCAGTCCCTCGGCCTCCAGGGTGGCCAGGGCCTCGGCGAGGTTCTCCCGGTACTGGCGGCAGCCGGAGTACGAGGCGTACGCGCTGGTGGCCAGCACCAGGATCCGGCGGCGGCCGTCGGCCACCATCTCGCGCAGGGTGTCGGTCAGGTACGGCGCCCAGTTCCGGTTGCCCCAGTAGACGGGCAGGTCCAGTCCGTTCGCCGCGAAGTCCTCGCGCAGGGCCGCGAGCAGCTCGCGGTTCTGGGCGTTGATCGGGCTGACCCCGCCGAACAGGTAGTAGTGCTGCCCGACCTCCTCCAGCCGCTCCTTCGGAATGCCTCTTCCGCGGGTGACGTTCTCCAGGAACGGCACCACGTCGTCGGGACCCTCCGGTCCTCCGAAGGACAGCAGCAGCAGGGCGTCGTAGGGGCGGGCGTCAGTTGCGTCGGACATGTCTCGATCCTGCCATCCGGCTCCGGCGCCCACCGCCCGGACCCGCGGGGGTCCGGGAGAGGGCCCGCGTGAGTATGATCCCCCTCCGACCGGCGGGGCCACCGTCCGCGCGGTACGCCAGTCATGGGGAGGGGCCGTCAGCGATGACCACGCACACAGCACGGCGCGCGGGGCGGCCCGCGCCGCCGACGTGGCGCAACTGGGCGGGCAACGCCACCGCCCGTCCGCTGCGGACCTCGGCCCCCTCCACCACCGAGGCGCTCGCCGAGGTGGTGCGCCGCGCCGCCGAGGACGGGCTGACGGTCAAGGCCGCCGGCACCGGGCACTCCTTCACACCCGTGGCCGTCACCGAGGGGGTGCTGATACGCCCCGACCGCCTCACCGGCATCCGCCGGATCGACCGCGAGGCGGGCACGGTGACGGTGGCCGCCGGGACGCCGCTGAAGCACCTCAACGAGGCGCTGGCCGCCGAGGGGCTGTCCCTGACCAACATGGGCGACATCATGGAGCAGACCGTCTCCGGCGCGGTCGGCACCGGCACCCACGGCACCGGCCGCGACTCCGGCTCGCTCGCCGCCCAGATCCGCGCTCTGGAGATGGTCCTGGCCGACGGATCGGTCCTGCGGTGCTCGGGGGGCGAGGGCGGCGAGAACGGGGACGTCTTCGCGGCGGCCCGCATCGGCCTGGGGGCGCTGGGAGTGATCACCGAGATCACCTTCGCCGTGGAGCCGCTGTTCCTGCTGACCGCGCGCGAGGAGCCCATGCGCCTGGAGGCGGTGCTGGAGGACTTCGACCATCTGGTGCGCGGCAACGAGCACTTCGAGTTCTACTGGTTCCCGCACACCGACCGCTGCGTCACCAAGCGCAACAACCGCAGCGACGGCCCGGCCGACCCGCTGCCGCGCCTGGGCGGCTGGCTGGAGGACGAGCTGCTGTCCAACGGCGTCTTCCAGGCCGCCTGCTCGGTGGGCCGGGCCTTCCCCGCCGCCGTTCCCGGCATCGCGCGGATCGCCGGCCGCGCCCTGTCGGCCCGTACCTACACCGACATCCCCTACAAGGTGTTCACCTCCCCGCGCCGGGTGCGCTTCGTGGAGATGGAGTACGCCCTTCCGCGGGAGGCCGCGGTGGAGGCGCTGCGCGAACTGCGTGCGGTGGTCGACCGTTCGGGACTGCGGGTGAACTTCCCCGTCGAGGTGCGCGTCGCGCCCGCCGACGACATCACGCTGTCCACGGCCTCGGGGCGCGACACCGCCTACATCGCGGTGCACGTGTACCGGGGGACCCCGCACGAGCGGTACTTCACGGCCGCCGAGCAGATCATGGTCGCGCACGGCGGGCGCCCCCACTGGGGGAAGCTGCACAGCCGCGACGCCGCGTACCTGGCCGGGGTCTACCCGCGCTTCGCGGAGTTCACCGCGCTGCGCGACCGCCTCGACCCGGACCGGGTGTTCGGCAACGACCACCTTCGGCGGGTGCTGGGCGACTGAGCCGGGCACCGGTCCACCGCTGTCCGGTCCACCGCCGTGAGTCCGCTGCCGTCAGCCCGCCGCCCCGCCCGTCCCCCTACCGGGCCGGGTCGCACGTATCTTCCTCCGTGCGCCCCGTCAGGCGGTTTCCGGCCAGGGTGGTGGTTCCGTTTCGGCGGATTCCGTGAAGATCCACACCTTCGATGCCGTCTTTTTGCGACCCGCGCGGTGTTCAACTCCCCCGCACTGTGAGAACTTGGGCGGCGTGCCGATCCAACGGTGTGGCCCCAATGGAGTAGTGTGGCGAGCCCTGACCCCGGCTCCGGTCAGCCGGTACCACGGACAGTCACCGATCCGGTCACTTTCCGTGGTCAACAGGCAACCGTGCCACAGTGGCGGATCAGGGCGCGGGCCCGACACGCCGGGCAGGTCGGCAAGGTTGTGGCAGGCTGCGCCCGGGCACGCCACACTCGTCCAACGGGAGCAGCGACGCACGTGACGTCGGCAGGCACCACCCGGGAGGTTCCCATGCCCGAACTGCGTGTCGTGGCCGTCAGCAACGACGGCACACGGCTGGTGCTCAAGGCTGCCGACAACACGGAGTACACACTCCCGATCGACGAGCGGCTGCGAGCCGCCGTCCGCAACGACCGCGCCCGGCTCGGCCAGATCGAGATCGAGGTCGAGAGCCATCTGCGTCCCCGCGACATCCAGGCGCGCATACGGGCCGGAGCCACTGCCGAGGAGGTCGCCCAGCTCGCCGGCATCCCCGTGGACCGCGTACGGCGGTTCGAGGGGCCGGTGCTCGCCGAGCGCGCGTTCATGGCCGAGCGGGCCCGCAAGACACCGGTGCGTCGCCCCGGCGAGAGCACCGGCCCGCAGCTCGGCGAGGCCGTGGCCGAGCGGCTGATGCTGCGCGGTGCCGACAAGGACACGGTGCAGTGGGACTCCTGGCGCCGGGACGACGGCACCTGGGAGGTGCTGCTCGTCTACCGGGTGGCCGGCGAGCCGCACTCGGCGAGCTGGACGTACGACCCGCCGCGGCGGCTGGTGCAGGCCGTGGACGACGAGGCGCGGGCGCTGATCGGCGAGAGCGACGACACCCCCGAGCCGAGCTTTCCGTTCGTGCCGCGCATCGCGCGGCTGCCGCGTGACCGCTTCGACCGGACGGAGCGTTCCGACGCCTCCGAGTCCGAGCCCTCGGAGGCCGCGGGCCAGGACGGGGTCGGCGAGCGGGACTCACTGACCAGTCTGCTGGAGGCGGTGCCCAGCTTCCGGGGCGATCTGGTGGTGCCGGAGCAGTCCTCCTCGCCCGACGGCGCACCGGAGGACGAGGCCGAGGAGCCGGAGGCGGTGGAGCCGCCCGCTCCCGCGGCCAGCGCGGGGGCGGCCTACGCCGATGTGCTCATGCCGCGCTCGGTGGCGGGCCACCGCGACCGGCTCACGGGCAGCACCGACCGCCAGGCCGAGGCGGACGGCGTCCGCCCGGGCCGCCGCGCCGCGGTCCCCAGTTGGGACGAGATCGTCTTCGGCACGCGCCGCAAGAAGCAGGAGTAGGCCAGGGGCGGCGGGGCCGGGCCCCGCCGCCCCTGGCGTGTGCGCCGGTCCGCTCCTCAGCCCGGCTCGGGGCCCGTGGCCACCGGGCGGGAGGGGTCGGCGGACCACTGCGACCAGGAGCCCGGATACAGCGCGGCGTCGATGCCCGCGACCGCCAGGGCCAGGACCTCGTGGGCCGCGGAGACCCCCGAACCGCAGTAGACGCCGACCTCGGTGTCCGCGTCGATGCCCAGCGCGGCGAAGCGGGCGGCCAGTTCGGCGGCGGGCCGGAAGGCGCCGGGGGCGCTTCCGGAAGCGCCCCCGGAGACGCTTTCGGCGGTGTTCTCGGTGGTGGGCGCCGACACCGCGCCCGGGATGTGCCCGGCGACGCGGTCGATCGGCTCGACCTCGCCGCGGTAGCGCTCGCCCGAGCGGGCGTCGAGCAGCACCCCGGTGCGGGCCAGGGCCGCCGCGCCGTCGGCGTCGAGCACGGGAAGCGAACCCGGCCGGGGTGTGAAGTCGCCCTCGGGCGGCCGCGGCGCCTCCCCCGTCAGCGGGCCCTCCCAGGCCGCGAGGCCGCCGTCCAGCACCCGTACGTCCTCGTGGCCGGCCCAGCGCAGCAGCCACCAGGCACGGGCCGCGGCCCATCCCCGGCCGCCGTCGTAGACCACCACCGGATGCCCCTGGCGGACCCCGGCCCGGCGCATGGCCGCCCCGAACACCTGCGGGTCCGGGAGTGGGTGACGGCCCGTCCCCTCCCCCACCGGGCCGGCCAGTTCGGTCTCCAGGTCGACGTACACGGCTCCGGGCAGGTGCGCCGCCTCGTATTCCGGTCGCCGGGAGGGGCCGGTCAGCTCCCAGCGGACATCGAGCAGCGTGGGCGGGGTATGCGGTGGGGAAGGCGAACCGGTGAGTTCGCGCGCGAGTTGGGTAGGGGAGACGATGACTGCCATGGCCGTATCTTCGCGCGGCCGTTCCCGTATGTCCTCGCCACCGCCCGGCGCGGCCCGCCCGTGTCGGCGTGCACGGCGGGGACTTGGGCGGGATGTCCGCCATCCTCCCCGAGGACCGTCTCGTCCTCTTCCCGGGCGGGACGGCCCCGTGCGCGGCATGGGCGCCGAATGAGACCATGGCCACCGACAGTGCATGGAAGATCACCGGACGACCGCATCGACGACGGTCCCGAGGAGAGAAGTGAACAGATGACCGAGGCAGTGGCACGACACGCTCCGGGCACCCCCTCCTGGCTGAGTCTGCTGGCCCACGACCCGGCGGCGAGCCGGGAGTTCTACCACGAGTTGTTCGGCTGGGAATACCGGCAGGGCCCGGGGCCGGGGTCGGCCGACCCGCACTTCCGCGCACTTCTCGACGGGAACGAGGTCGCGTGCATCGGCCAGATGCCGCGGGGACGGCAGTGCCTGCCCGCCTGGCTGCCGTATCTGTCCGCCGACGACGCCGACAAGGCCGCGGAGCTGGTCAGGCTGTGCGGCGGTACGGTCGGAGTGGGGCCGCTGGACATGGAGGGGACGATGCGCGTGGCGATCGCGGCGGACCCGGCCGGGGCCTCCTTCGGGATACGGCAGACGGACACCCGGCCCGGGGCCCGTATGGGCGGCGGTCCGGGCACGGTGGTGTGGAACGAGCTGATCACCCACCGGGCGTCGGCGGTCGAGAAGTTCTACCAGACGGTGTTCGGTCTGGAGGCCGAGCCCGCCGGGGGGCACCCGGGGGCGGGCGGTGCCGGCGGCGCGGACGCGGAGCCGGAGCGCCTCACCCTGACGGCGCACGGCCGGATCGTCGGCGGCGTCCACGGCGTCGGTGACGGACTGCCGCACGACCGCGGCTCGCACTGGCTGATGTACGTCGAGGTGGCCGACACCGACGCGGCGGCGCGCCGGGTGACCGAGCTGGGCGGGCGCGTCCTGCTGCCGCCGCACGACACGCCGTACGGGCGGACGGCGCGGGTCGCCGACCGCGAGGGCGCCCCCTTCGCGGTGATCCACACGGGCCGCCGGGGCTCGTGAGGGCTTTCGCGGGAAGCGCCCCGTGAGGGGTGCTCAGCCGCGGTGCAGGGCGGGGGCGTCCGCACCGTCCACGGGCAGTACGTCCGGGGACAGCGCCCCCGCCCGGGCCGCGGCCGCGGTGAGCCGGCGCCGGTGGTGGCGGCGGCACAGCACCTCGTAACCGACGTCCTCCCCCGCGGGGCTCTGCGCGCCGGCGACGTCCCCGACGACGACCTGGGCGCCCTCGACGACCATCCGGCCGCCGACCGTGCGGGCGTTGTGGGTGGCGCGCGCGCCGCACCAGCACAGCGCCTCGACCTGGAGGGACTCGATCCGGTCGGCCAGCTCGATCAGCCGCTGCGAGCCCGGGAAGAGCCTGGTGCGGAAGTCGGTGGTGATGCCGAAGGCGAAGACGTCGATGCCCAGATCGTCGACGACGCAGGCGAGTTGGTCGACCTGCCCGGGTTCGAGGAACTGCGCCTCGTCCGCGATCACGTAGTCGGTGCGCCCGCCGGATGTCAGGTGCCGCACCAGATGGGCGTGGAAGTCGAAGCCCTCGCCCGCCTCCACCGCCTCGGTGACCAGACCGAGCCTTGAGGAGAGCCGGCCCTCCCCCGCCCGGTCGTTGCGTGTGAAGATCATCCCCGACAGTCCCCGCGCCGAGCGGTTGTGCTGGATCTGGAGCGCGAGGGTGCTCTTCCCGCAGTCCATCGTTCCGGCGAAGAAGACCAGTTCGGGCATGGGGAGGCGGAACCTTTCGGCGGTCGGCGGTCGGCGGTCGACGTGGGGGGCGCGGGCAGTGCGCGGCTGCGGGCGGATCCGGCGGGATGCGGCGGCGCCGGGCTATGTGCGGACTTCCAGCAGGGGGACCAGTTGCTCGGCGGGCGTCATCGAGCCGTGCATGCCGATCAGTTCGGACTCGTTGGGCTCGGTCTCGGTGGCGACGACGGCGGCCGTGTCGCTCATCGCGGCCACCACGTCGCCGATCCGGCCGCGCACCCGGTCGTCGACCTCCGGCCCGAACCAGCCCAGCTCGATCGCCTCGTCCCGGGTGGCCACCCACGCCCGGTCCGCCAGGACCTCGCGCCAGACGGCGTGGACGTCCCCGGCCGCGCCGGGCACGGCGTACAGATGGCGGGCCCGGCCCTCGCCCCCCAGCCGCGCGACGCCCGCGCGCAGCTCCCAGTCGTGGTCGAAGTCGTAGCGGGCGTCCGGATCCCGCGGGATGTCCACCATGCCGTGGTCGGCGGTGATGTAGAGCGCGGAGCGCGGCGGGAGCTGCTCGGCCAGGCGCTGGGCGAGGCGGTCGACGTACATCAGCTGGCCGCGCCAGGCGTCGGAGTCCACGCCGTGGCGGTGGCCGCTGCCGTCGAGTTCGGCGTAGTACGTGTAGACCAGCGAGCGGCCGGCCGAGCCCAGCCGCTCGGCGGCCAGGTCCATGCGGTCCTCGGCCGACAGCCGGCCCAGGAAGGAGCCTCCCGACAGGGCGATCTTCGTGAGCGGGGTGTGCTCGAAGTGCGGGGCGGTGACCTGGCAGGTGGCGACGCCCGCGGCGTCGGCGAGCCGGAAGACGGTGGGGTACGGCTGCCACTGGTACGGGTCGGTCCACGGCTGCCAGCGCAGCTGGTTCATCAGTTCGCCGGTGGCCGGGTCGAGCACGGTGTAGCCGGGCAGTCCGTGGGCGCCGGGCACCTGGCCGGTACCCACGGAGGCGAGCGAGGTGGCGGTGGTGGAGGGGAAGCCCGCGGTGAGGGGCTGTCCGGTGCCGCCGCGGGAGGTGGCCAGCAGGGAGGCCAGGAAGGGGGCCTCGCCGGGATGGGCGGCCAGCAGCTCCCAGCCCATGCCGTCCACCAGGAAGACGCACACCCGGTCGGCGGGCTCCAGTTCCAGGCCCGAGGAGAGTCCGGGCACGCCCTGTCCGGCGGCGACGGCGGGCAGCAGATCGGCCAGCGAGGCGTCACCGTAGCGCGGTACGGGAGCGGTACGCGGGTCCAGGGGAGCCGGATCGTGGGCGGCCGGGCCGTACGGGAGGGGCTGGACCATCAGCGGGCGCCGGCGGTCGCCGCGGTGGCCTCGGACAGCGCCTGCGCGAAGGTGAGCGCCTGGCGGACGGTGTCCGGTCCGTCGCCCGCCTCGCTGACGCGCAGCGAGAGGTCGTCGGCGGTCAGGGAGCCCGTGTAGCCGTGGTCGGCCTCGCAGTTGGGGTCGCCGCAGTTGGCGGGCTCCATGTCGAGGCGGGAGACGGCGCCCCAGCCGATGGTGAGGACGACCTCGCGCGGCAGGGTGCCGGGGGTGTACGACTCGGGGTTGGCGACGACGCGGCTGAGGACGACCGAGGAGATCCGCTCCAGCTTCACCGATTCGGTGGAGGTGGTGGCGTACGGCGAGGGGGAGGTGCCGTCGGCGGGCTGCTCGTCGGTGTGGCTGACGATGAACCGGGTGTCGGTGAGCACCAGCACCGTGACGTGGCGGCGGACCTCGTTGGAGTCGAAGGTCGTCTCCTGGTGGACCACGTACGAGGAGACGGGCTCGCCGCCCACGGCGGACTCGACCGCCTCGGCCACGAGAGCCGGGTAGTAGCCGCTGCGCTCGATGGCCGCGCGCAGCCCCTGGGTCGTCGTACCGGTCTTCGCCATGCGGCCCATCCTACGGGGACCGGGCGGGTCAGTACGCGGGCAGGCGGCGGGGGCCGAGGTCGGCCCAGGCGGGGTGGGCCGTGCCGAAGGGCGCGGGCGGCTCGGCGACGCGGACGGCCGCGTCCAGGACGGTCAGCCCGCGGGCGGCGACGACCACCGGTTCCAGGTCGACGGAGACGACCTCGGGATGGTCCTCGACCAGCCGGGAGACGCGCAGCAGCAGTTCCTCCAGGGCACCCGTGTCCACCGGCTGGGCGCCGCGCCAGCCGAACAGCACGGGCGCGGAACGGATGGAGCGGACCAGTTCGGCCGCGTCCCGGTCGGTGACGGGGACGAGCCGGTGGGCGACGTCGCCCAGCAGTTCCGAGGGCGGGCCGGCCAGTCCGAAGGAGAGCACCGCGCCGATGGCGGGGTCGACGGTGGCCTTCACCGCGGTGTCCACGCCGCGGGGCGCCATGGCCTGGATGACGGGCCGCAGCTCGGCGGGATCGCCCAGCTGTTCGGTCATCCTGGCGTAGGCGCGCCGCAGGCCGGCCTCGCTGCCGATGTCCAGCCGTACGCCTCCCAGGTCGGGGCGGTGGCGCAGATGGGGGGCGGTGGTCTTCAGGGCCACGGGGTAGCCCAGCCTCTTCGCGGCGGCGCGGGCCGCGCGGGCGTCGGGCGCGGGCAGGACGGGCTGCACCGACACGCCGTAGTGGCCCAGCAGCTCGGCCGCCTCCCCGCCGCTCAGGGGGGTGCTGCGGAGCGTTCCGCGGTCCGGCTCGCGCACCCGGGTCAGCAGGGCGGCGGCGGCCGCCTCGTCGATGTCGTCGTACTCGGGCACCCGGCCGGGTTCGGCCGCCTCCCGCCGCCACTGCGCGTAGCGGGCCGCCTCCGACAGGGCGCCCACGGCGCGCTCGGGGGCGGGGTAGGCGGGCAGGCGGTGCTCGGCGAGGGCGGCGTCCAGGCCCTCGATGGCCAGATGGACCACGACCACCGGCTTGGCCGGGGCGCTCGCGGCTTCCGCGCCGCCGCGGTCGCCGTCCTGGTCACCGCCCTCGCCGCCGCCCTCGCCGCCGGCCGGCTCGCGCAGCCCCCGGGACAGCGCCTCGGCCAGCAGGGTCGCGTCCCCCGGGCCGTGGCTGCCGTCCACCCAGGGGATGGCGGTGACCACGACGGCGTCGGTGGCCGGGTCGGCGAGGGTGGCGGCCAGGGCCCGCCGGAAGTCCTCGGGGCCGGCCTCGGTGGTCAGGTCGGTGACGGGCTGCGGGCGCAGGCCCCGGGCCAGGCAGGCGTCGTAGGTGAGCAGACACAGCGACTCGGCGTTGCCCAGGATGCCCACCCGCGGGCCGGCGGGCAGCGGCTGGGTGGCCAGCAGCACCCCGGCGTCGACGAGTTCGGTGACGGTGTCGACGCGGATGACCCCTGCCTGCCGCAGCAGCGAGGAGACCGTGGCGTCGGGGGTGCGGCCGGCCGGGACGGCGTGGCCGGGGGGC
>NZ_JAKMAY010000177.1:0-12396 GCF_022015835.1 Streptomyces sp. ICN903
ATCCGGGGGACCCGCGCAGGGTGCGCGGCGGGCGGGGGGACCTGCCGGCGATGCCGCTGACCCCGCCCGCGCCCCCGATGCCGCGGCAGGCGCCCGCGGCGGGGCCGTCCCTGGGCGAGTGGCTGCGCACACCGCGTCCCGAGGCGGGCCCCGGCATCTGGCGGTACGGGCACCGGCCCAGGCCGCCGGAGGACCCCGACCGGCTGGACGACCGGCAGCTGCTGGGCGGGGCGGCACTGGCGCTGGTGTGCGCCCTGCTGGTGTGGTCGCTGAACTACAACGGCTACATCCCGCCGCTGATGTGGCCGCTGGACTGGTTCACGCCCGATTCCTGGAAGGGCGCTTCGGGCAACGTCGATGCCTTCGTCGCCGCCGCATACACCTACTACGCACTTCTCGCGGCCCTGTTGGCCTGGGGCTTCGGGAAGATCGGGCACTGGGGCGAGATCTGGCGCCGCTACGTGCGCCCGCGGTTGCGCGGGCCGGGCGGGCCGGAGGGGGCCACGGGAGGAGTGGGGCTGCCCGGCGATCCGGCGGCCGCGCTCCCCGGCGGGCCCGCCGATCCGGCGCTGTGGCCCCAGCTGCGGGCCGTGGGCGAGCACGCCGCGGCCGACCGGCTGACGGCCGAGATCCACGGCGGCCGGATGAACGACGTCGACTACGTCCGGATCGACCGGGCCTGGCAGGCGGTACGCGCGCGGTACGAACGGCTGCCCGCCTTCACCGAGGCCGTCCTCGACCGGGGAGCCGCCGCGTTCGCCCACCCCTCCGGCGACCGCGACCTGCCCGTCCGGGCGGCCCGGCACGACCTGCTGACCGGGCAGGTGCGGCTGGGCGCCGCGCCCGACGAGGAGCGCAACCCGTACGCCTACCGGGGTGTCCGCCTCGCGCTGGAGCCCGCGCTGCTGAGCACCTCGATGCTGGTGGTGGGGCCGTCGGCGGCGGGCAAGACCAGCCGGGTGGTGCGGCCGGTGGTGGAGTCCCTGGCCCTCCAGGCCCTCGCCGGGCGGGCCGCCGTGGTCGCCGTGGGCACGGCGGGCGCCGGGCTCGGCCCCGACGAGGCCTACGACGTGGTGATCCGGCTCGGCGACCCCGGGTCCGCCCACGACCTCGACCTCTACGGCGGCACCGACGACCCGGACGAGGCCGCCGCCGTTCTGGCCGAGGCGCTGGTCGGGGACGCGCCCGGCGGCCCGGTGGGCCCCGGAGGCGCGGGCGGCTTCGGAGGTGAGGCGGACACCCGCCGTGCCGCCACCGCCCTCGCCCAGCTCATCGGCCCCCACCGGACCGCCCATGGCCGTTTCCCGTCCGTGCCGGAGCTGCGCGAGCTGCTCGACGGGGTGCCCGTCGCGCTCGCCGCGCTGCGCCAGGCGTGCGAGGCCGCCGGTGACGGCGCCGCCCTGCGCGAACTGGACGCCCGCGAACGCCAGGCCGGGCGGCCCGGCGATCCGGGACCGCTGCTCGCGGACCGGATCGCGCTGCTGGACCGGCCGGCGTTCGCCGGGTTCTTCGCCACCGGCGGCACCAGCCGCCCCTTCGCCATGCGCGATCTGGCGCACCCGCTGCGGGTACGGATCGACCTGCCCGAACGCGGTCACGCCGAGGCGTCCCGGTTGCTGGCCCGGTTGCTGCTCGCCCAGTTCACCGCCTGCGCCCGCGACCGCGACGAACGCTCCCTGTTCGCGTGCCTGGTGCTCGACGACGCCGCGCACACCCTCACCCCCGCCTCCGTGCGCGCCGTCCAGCGGCTGCGGACGGCCAACGCGGGCGTGGTGCTGGCGCTGCGCAGCCTGGACGAGGTGCCCGAGCCGCTGCGTGCGGCGGCGGTGGGGGCGGTCGGCTGCCGGGTGGTGCTGTCGGGGGTGAGCACCTGGGACGGTGAGGTGTTCGCGCAGGCGTGGGGCCGGGATTGGGTGAAGACCGAGGACGTCACCCACAACCCCGACTTCTCCGGCGGCACGTTCCGGCGCGCCCTGCGCGGGATCCGGACCCTGTTCACCGGGGTGCGGGCGACCACCCGCTCGGTCACCGTGCGCACGGTCCAGCGCGAGCGCTGGTCCGCCTCCGATCTCGCGCACAAGGTGCCGCCGGGCCACGCGGTGGTGTCGCTGACCACCGTCCGGGGTGAGGCGAGCCCACCGGTCCTCGCCCGGCTCGGGGAGTAGCCGGGGCGCGGCGGCCCGGTGCGGGCGGCCCGGAGAGGGCGTACGACGGCGCGTACGGCTGTACGGTCGGTAGTGGTGCGGCCTTATCCTTGCTACCGCACGGACAAAAACCGCTGCCCTCCTCCCCCGCCCCGCCGGGCCGCCGGCAAGCGGTCGAACGCCGGAAAGGGCCCCAGGTCAGCCATGCCGATCACCCTCGCCTCGCTGGTCCAGAACTCCTCCCTCAAGCTCGCCGTCCTCGCGGGCGAGGGACGGCTGGACGCCCCGGTGCGCTGGGCGCACGTCAGCGAGCTGGCCGACCCGGTGCCGTATCTGGACGGCGGGGAGCTGCTGCTGGTCACGGCGATGAAGCTCGACGTCGAGGACGCGGAGGCGATGCGCCGCTACGTCGCCCGGCTGGACGCCGCCGGTGTGGTCGGGCTGGGCTTCGCGGCCGGGGTCGCCTACGACACGGTGCCCCCGGCGCTGCTGGACGCCGCCCGCGAGGCGGGCTTCCCGCTGCTGGAGGTGCCCCGGCGCACCCCGTTCCTGGCCATCGTCAAGGCGGTCTCGGCAGCGGGCGCCGCCGAGCAGTACCGCGCGGTCAAGGCGGGGTTCGAGGCCCAGCGGGAGATGACCCGCGCCGTGCTCTCCGCGCGTGGCACATCCGGTCTGCTGGCGAAGCTGGCGGCCCATGTGGACGGCTGGGCCGCGCTCTACGACGTCTCCGGCGCGCTGGTCGCCGCCGCCCCGTCCTGGGCCTCCCGCCGGGCCGCCGAGCTGACCGACGAGGTGCGGCGGCTGCGCGACCGCTCCGCCACCGCGAGCGCCGTGGTGAGCGGGACCGGCGGCCGGGCGGGCGACCGGGTGGAGCTGCAGTCGATCGGTTCCGGGCGCCGGGTCAGGGCGGTGCTCGCGGTCGGCACCGGCGCCCCGCCGGGTACCGCCGAGCGCTACGCCGTCAACTCCGCGGTGGCGCTGCTGACGTTGACCACCGAGCGGTCCCGGGCCCTGCTGGAGGCCGAGCAGCGACTGGGCGCGGCGGTGCTGCGGATGCTGCTGGCGGGGGAGGCCGACCACGCCCGGGCGGTCGCCGGTTCGCTCTACGGCACGCTGCTGGACGAGCCGCTGCGGGTGGTCGTGGCCGAGGGCGCGTCGGCACGGGGCAGGGCGGCGGACGCCCGGGAGCCCGCTGCGGGCGGGGCCGCGGGCGGCGCTTCCGAGGAGCCGGGCGGGCCGGAGGGTGCTCTGCCCGCCGGGGTGGAGGCGCTCGCGGAGAAGACCGAGTCGGCCGCCGCCCGGGCGGGGGAGTCCGTCCTGCTGGTCCGGCACGACCGGCGGCTGGTGGGACTGGTGGCGGACGGCGGCGCCGCCGCGGCCGCCTGTGCGGACTTCGCGGGCCGGACCGAGACGGCGGCCGGGGGCGGACCGGTGGGCGCCGGTACGGAACACGGGGTGGTCGTCGGCGTCTCGGCGCCCGCCGGACTCGCCTCCGTCGCCGCGGCGTTCAAGCAGGCCGGGCAGGCGCTGTCCGTCGCCCGCCGCCGCGGCCGGGCACTGGTCGAGCACGAGGACGTGGCCTCCGGCTCGGTCCTCCCGCTGCTGGCCGACGAGGCGGTGCGCGCCTTCGCCGACGGGATGCTGCGCGCGCTGTACGAGCACGACGCGCACGGCCGCGGCGACCTGGTCGCCTCACTGCACGCCTGGCTCTCCCGGCACGGGCAGTGGGACGCGGCCGCCGCCGACCTCGGTGTCCACCGGCACACCCTCCGCTACCGGATGCGGCGGGTCGAGGAGATCCTCGGCCGGTCGCTGGACGATCCGGACGTGCGGATGGAGTTGTGGCTGGCGCTCAAGGCGACGGCGACCGTGCCCCCGGTCCGCAAGGACCAGGGGCGGTCCCGCAAGGGCTGAGACCCCAAAGGCCGCGGCCCGGCGACCGGATCCCGGAGGGCCGGGCGCGGTCGGGGCGCCGTCAGGGCGTCAGGAGCAGTACTGCCGCTCCTTGCCGATCGAGCGGTACATGCAGTCGGCGTTCTCCAGCAGCAGCAGGACGGCGTCCTCGTTGCGGCTGGTCTCCCGCTCGATCACCTCGTCGGGCGGGTAGAAGCCGTCCCGCCCGTTCGGGCCGGGGTACATCTCGAAGGTGTAGCTGAAGATGCGGTGTTCGGCCCACAGCCAGTCGTTGATCGTGCCGTCGGTGATGTACAGGTCGCTGGACTGCTGGGGGGTGTAGCCGTTGGACGCGGCCATCGCCCTGCCGACGGCGGCGAAGGCGTTCCGGTCGTCCTGGGTGAGTCCCGGGGCGGTGTCGTTGTAGGTGTAGCCGTAGGGCCACAGCACCAGTTCGCTGTAGGTGTGGAAGTCGATGTGCGCCTTGATCTGCTGCTGCCCGCCGACCACCCGGCTGCGGACGAAGTCGGCGACGACCTTCACCTCCGGCGCGGACCCGGCGGACGGGCCGCGGTAGGTGGCGCTGGAGGGGCTGGAGGAGGAGCCGCCGCAGCAGCCCCACCTGTAGTACCAGTTGCGGTTGAGGTCGGTGCCGACGTACCGGGAGCCGGAGTTGGGCTGGCGGTTCTTGCGCCAGCTCCGGTAGCTGCCCGAGGCGATGTCGTACTCGCCGCCGTCGGGGTTGACGTCGGCGATCACCCACAGCTCGCGGCTGTCGACCATGCGGGTGATGCGGGAGTCGCTGCCGTACCGCTCGCCGAACTCGCGGATCACGTACAGCGCCATCTCCACGGTCAGGTGCTCGCGGGCGTGCAGGTGGTGGGTGAACAGCACCTCCGGCTCGCTCTCGTCGGCGGAGGCGTTGTCGCTGATCTTGACGGCGACGATGTCGCGGCCCTGGTAGGTCTTGCCGATGACCTTCTTGGCCATGATGGAGGGGTACTCGCGCACGTACCCGTCGATGGCCGCCATGGTCTCGGCGTAGTTGTGGTAGCCGGAGTCGCTCGGCGGGTAGTCGAGGGTGTTCGCCCCGTCGCTCGCGGCGCCCCGCTGCGGGGGAGCGGGCAGGGCGGTGAGGCGGTGGCCGGCCTTCCGCAGCTTCTCGGCCTGCGCGGCGTCGGCGGTGACCACCACCGAGTGCTCGCGCACCGCGTCGATGGCCGTACCCGTACGGGCGATGGCCGTGCGCTGTTCGGCGCCGGTGATCCCGGCGATCTCGTACTGCCGCTCGCCGGCGGGGGTGGCCCGCCGGCCGTCGTCGGGAGGAGCGGCGGTGGCCTGCGCCCCGAGCGGAACGGCCAGTGCGAGGGTGAGGAGGAGGGCGGCGGTGAGGGTCCGCCGCCGGTGAGGACGTCTACGCATCGCGTCTCCTGGGGTGTCCAGTTCGACGGGTGGGGGTGGTGCGTTCCGTGCCGTGTCATGGTCGCTGCAAAACGATGGGCGGGCAACCGGGCCCTTTCCGACAAAGAGGTGCGTGGAGCAACCCGAGTGATACGTGCCGGACAAGAGTCCCGTGCGGCCCCGGCCCCTACGGTGGTCCCAGGAGCCGGCCGCGCAGCAGCCGGGCCCCGACCACCACCTCCACCGCTCCACCACTTCGGAAGGGCCGGGATACGCAGTGACCACAGCGACTTCCCCACACGCGTTCTGGCTCGCCGGCCGCGAGGCGACCGGCGACGAGACCTTCGAGGTCACCTCGCCCTGGGACGGCCGGACCGTCGGCACCGTCAGCGTCCCCACCGAGGCACAGGTCGAGCAGGCCGTGGCCGCCGCGGCCGGGGTGGCCGCCGAGTTCGCGGCCACCCCCGCGCATGTGCGCGCCGCCGCCCTGGACCACGTCCACCGGCGGCTGACCGAGCGCGCCGAGGAGATCGCGAGGCTGATCTCCGCCGAGAACGGCAAGCCCATGAAGTGGGCCCGCGGCGAGGTCGGCCGCTGCGTGTCGGTCTTCCGCTGGGCCGCCGAGGAGGCCCGCCGCTTCAACGGCGGCACCGCGCAGCGACTGGACACCGACGCGGGCGGGACCGGCCGCCTCGCCCTGACCCGCCGCTTCCCGCGCGGGCCGGTGCTGGGCATCGCGCCGTTCAACTTCCCCCTCAACCTGTGCGCCCACAAGGTCGCCCCGGCCATCGCGGTCGGCACGCCGATCATCCTCAAGCCCGCCCCGGCCACTCCGCTTTCCGGGCTGCTCATCGGCGAACTGCTGGCCGAGACGGACCTGCCGGCCGGCTCCTGGTCGGTGCTCCCCGTGCCCAACGACCGCATGCCCTCCCTGGTGGCCGACGAGCGCCTGCCGGTCATCTCATTCACCGGCTCCGGCCCGGTGGGCTGGTCCATCCTGGACACCGTGCCCCGCAAGCGCGTCACCCTGGAGCTGGGCGGGAACGGCGCGGCCGTCGTACTGGCCGACTACTCCTCCGACGCCGACCTGGACCGGGCCGCGCAGCGCATCGCGACCTTCTCCAACTACCAGGGCGGCCAGTCCTGCATCTCCGTCCAGCGCGTCATCGCCGACGCCTCGGTCTACGACCGGCTGGTACCCCGGGTGGTCGAGGCCGTCGAGGCGCTGGCCACCGGCGACCCGTCCGACGACGCCACCGACGTCGGCCCCCTGATCAGCGAGGACGCCGCCAAGCGGGTGGAGTCCTGGGTGGACGAGGCGGTCGCGGCCGGCGCGAAGCTGCTGACCGGCGGCAAGCGCGACGGCGCCACGTACGCCCCCACCGTCCTCGCGGACGTGCCCGCCGACGCCTCGGTCTCCTGTGAGGAGGTCTTCGGCCCCGTGCTCACGCTGACCTCGGTCGACGGCGAGGAGGCCGCCTTCGCCGCGGTCAACGACTCCAGGTACGGCCTGCAGGCGGGGGTGTTCACCCACGACGTGCGGGCGGCCTTCCGCGCCCACCGTGCCCTGGAGGTCGGCGGCGTGGTCATCGGCGACGTCCCCTCCTACCGCGCCGACCAGATGCCCTACGGCGGGACCAAGGAGTCCGGCGTCGGACGCGAGGGCGTGCTGTTCGCCATGGAGGACTACACCTACGAGCGGGTGATGGTCCTCACCGGCCTGGACCTTTAAGTCCTCCAGCTCCCGGCGTCCGGTCCGCTCCGTCCGGCCGCCGGGCTGTCGCCGCGACCCGGCCCCCGAAGGAGGACCGGGCCGCGGCGCGGGCCCGCCCGTCGTCAGGTCGCTTCGGCGGAAGAGGGTCCGCCGAAGCCCAGGCGGGCCAGTCTGAGGGAGCCGTGCAGGGTGACGCGCAGATCGCGCACTCCCGAGGGCGGATCGTCCAGGCGGGCCCGCACGGTGGTGTACGTGTAGCGGTCGCCGGTGCACGGGACGGTGAGACGCGCCAGAACGCGGCCCCCACCGTCCTCGCCACCCCGACCGTCCTCGCCGCCGCTTTCCAGGCACAGGACGATCTCCGCCTCGCCCGGCTCGGCGCGCGCCGCCTCCACCGTCACCGAACCGGCACCGGATCCGTTCTCGAAGTCACAGTCGTGGAAGACCAGTTCGGCCTCCCCGGGGCCGGCCGGGGCGACCGCGTCACCGCGCTCCCGGCTCAGATCCACCAGCTCGGTGCCGCTCTGCCCGTCGTAGTCGGCGGCCCGGATGTCGCCCACCGGACGCGGGGCACCGGGTTCGCCGTCGACGCGGAAGACCGCGCTGCGGCGGATGTCGGCGCTGGAGGCGCCGAGGTCGGCGGCGTAGGAGCCCGGGGCCACCCGCCACCGGCCGTGGGCCACGTCCCACAGGCCCAGGGCCCGGGAGACCGGGACGGTGAACTCCACCTCCCGCGACGCGCCCGGATCCAGCCGGATGCGGCGGTGGGCCGCCAGCGCGCGGTGCGGGCGGGGCAGCCGGCGTCCGGCCGCCTCGACGGCGCGCACATAGAGCTGGACCACCTCGTCGCCCGTCACCGCGCCGGTGTTGGTCACCGTGCAGCGGACGGTCAGCGCCTCGCCGTCGCAGGAGACCTCCGGCTCGCCGTAGCCGAAGGAGGTGTACGACAGGCCGTGGCCGAACGGGTAGAGCGGAATGCCGTCGAAGTACAGGTAGGTGGTACGCGAGCCGATGACGTCGTAGTCCAGCAGACCGGGTAGATCGGCGTCGGAGGCGTACCAGGTCTGCGGCAGCCGCCCGCCCGGTGAGACGTCGCCGGCCAGCACGGCGGCCAGCGCTTCCCCCGCCGCCTGCCCGCCGTGGGCGGTCCACAGCAGGGCGGGCAGCGCCTCGTCCGCCTCGCCCACCGCGTACGGGTAGGCCGAGGTGAGCACCAGGGTGGTACGCGGGTTGGCGTCACGGGCCGCCCGCCACAGCCGGTCCTGCTGCGGCGGAAGGGCGAGGGTGGTGCGGTCCTCGGTCTCGCGCCCGCCGATGTGCGGGTCGTTGCCCGCGACGACGACCACCACGTCGGCCTCCCGCGCGGCGGCCCGCACCTCGTCCTCGCCGCGCCGGACGGTCTCGACGGTGAACACCGTGCCCGGTCCGCCCTCGGCGGCAACCCGGACGCCGTCGGCGGCGACTTCCACGTACCGGCCCGTCCCCCGGTGCCTGAGGAGGTGCCCGCCGTCGTGGGGTTCCAGTTCGAAGGTCTCCTGGACCACCCAGCCGCCCGGCTGCTCGGCCGAGGCGCGTACGAAGCCGTCGTCGGCGACCGACAGGTAGCGGCCGCCGCCCGCGCGCAGGGTCAGCACCCCGCCACCCCAGTCCACCAGTGCGAACTCCTCCCCGGCGCCCGTACTCACCGTCAGCGGCGGCAGATCGGTGCGGCCGCGCAGCAGCGCCGGGTCCAGCGCGCCCGCGGCCGCCGGGTCGCCGGACCCCCGCTCGCCGGGGCCGGCCTCGGGCACGGCCAGCCGGCCGCCGGAGCAGCGCAGCCGTACCCGGTCGGCGCCCTCGGCGTACACCACCCGGTCCGCTCCGAACCGCTCCCGCAGTCCGTCCAGCGCAGTGGAGCGGCGCAGCAGCGCGCCGCTGTACCAGTCGAGCTTGCACTCGTCGGCCAGCAGCCCGACGACCGCGACCCGCACCCCGTCCGCCAGCGGCAGCAGACCGTCGTTGCGCAGCAGGACGATCGCCTGCTCGGCGGCCTCGCGCGCCAGCTCCCGGTGCCCGGGGGTGTCGAACGCGGCGTCCCCGTCGAACGGTTCGGGGTCGAACTCGCCCAGCGAGCAGCGCATCGCCAGCAGCCGCAGCACCGCCGCGTCCACGTGCTCCTGCCCGATCAGCCCGCGCTCCAGCGCGCCGCGCACCCGGGCGGTGATCCGCGAGGAGTCCTCGCCGTGGTCGGTGAAACTGTCCACCCCGGCGCGCAGGGCGGCGGCGGTGGCCTCCTCGTGGGTGTCGAAGTAGCCCTGGGAGTCGGCCAGGTTGCTGGGCGCGCCGGCGTCCGAGCACACCACCAGGTCGTGGTCGCACCAGGTGCGCAACTGCTCGGCCAGCAGCGGCGAGAGGTGGTTGGGGCGGCCGTTGACCAGGTTGTACGCGGGCATCACCCCGGCCACCGCGCCCGCCTCGACGGGGCCGCGGAAGGCCGGCAGCTCGTACTCGTGCAGCACCCGCGGGCGCACCGAGGCCGAGGAGGTGTCGCGGTCGGTCTCGTTGTTGTGCGCCAGCCAGTGCTTGAGCACCGGGGCGGTACGCCGGCGGGTGGGGTGGTCGCCGCGCAGGCCGCGGGTGTAGGCGGTGGCGATCGCGGCGGTCAGATGAGGGTCCTCGGAGTAGCCCTCCTCGTTGCGGCCCCACAGCGGATGGCGCAGCAGATTGACCGTCGGCGACCAGACGTTCAGCCCGACGCGCGGATCGCGGGCCCGCATCGCGCGCACCTCCCGCCCGACGGCCTCGCCCACCCGCCGCACCAGCTCGTCGTTCCAGGTCGCCCCGAGCCCCACGGCCTGGGGGAAGACGGTGGCCGGGCCCATCCAGGCCACGCCGTGCAGCGCCTCCTGGCCGGTGCGGAAGGCGGCGACGCCCAGACGCTCCACGGCCGGGGCGAACTGGTGCAGCATCGCGACGCGCTCGTCGGGCGTGAGCCGCGCCAGCAGGTCGGCGGCGCGCTCACGGGCCGGCAGCGCCGGGTCGCGGAAGGGCGGCTGGTCGGTGCTCACGTGCGGAAGGTCTCCTCGGGGAGATGGGCGGTCACCACCGTGCGGCGGTGCGTGCTGCGGGGCGTGCTGCGAGGTGGCGGTACACGATTCGAAGCGCTTCGATGCTGGGGTGACAGCAGGGCGGGTGTCAAGGAGCTGAACGCGAGACAGCCGTCCGGACCCGTGAACTGCCTGTATCCGGGCCGCTTCCGGTGCCTCGATGTTTCTTCGCCACGACCCTTGCGCGGTATGACCCTCGCACTTAATCTCGGCGCAACATCGAAGCGCTTCGACCGACCTGCCCGACCGGCGGGGCCGCACGCCGTCCGTCCCGTCCGTCCCGCCGACGCGCCGCCACGAAGGGTTGCCGCCATGTCCCAGACCACCAGCCCCAGCCGGAGAACCTTCCTCGCCTCGACGGCCGTCGCCGCCGCGGCGGTGGGCGGCGTACCGCTGCTGTCGGCGTGCTCCTCCGAGGGCGGCGGCAACCGGAACGAGGGCACGACGACGAAGAAGGACGCGGCGAAGATCCTCCCGGCGTACGTCGCCTCCGAGGTCGTCGAGCCGGACATCCCCGGCGAGAACGGATCGCGCCCCGGCTTCACCGGCAAGGCCGAGCCGTACGACGCGCTGCCCGTCTCCGTCCCCGAGAAGATGGGCGGGGGCGGCGAGGTGGCCGTCATGAGCCCGCTGTGGGGCACCCCGCCCGAGAAGGACTGCGCCTACTACCGGGCGGTCGACGAGGCCATCGGGGTGAAGGTCGACTGGCAGACCCAGGACGGCAACACCTACGGCGAGAAGCTCGGCGCCGTCCTCGCCTCCAGCGGCATCCCCGACATGGTGGTGATCCCCAGCTGGGAGATGCAGGGCAAGATCCCCAGCGCCATCGGCAGCCGCTTCGCCGACCTCGGCCCGTACCTGTCGGGCGACAAGGCCAAGGACTACCCCAACCTCGCCGCGATCCCCACCGCCGCCTGGCAGATGTCCATCTTCGGCGGGGAGCTCAAGGGCCTGCCCATCCCGTCGGGCGCGGTCGACATCATCATCCCCTACTACCGCCAGGACGTCTTCGAGGACAAGGGCTGGGAGGTGCCCACCAGCCCGCAGGAGTTCATGGACCTCGCCAAGGAGATCACCGCGCCCAAGGCCAAGGTGTGGGCGTGCGAGGACATGAAGTGGACGGCGTTCAACGTCTTCGGCGTGCTGCCGGAGAAGCCGTACTGCTGGCAGTGGCAGGGGGACAAGCTCGTCCACCGCATCGAGACGGACAACTTCCTCGAGGCGCTGGAGTGGACCCGCAAGCTCTACGCCGCCGGCGTCGTCCACCCCGACGCCAAGACCGGCCGCGGCGACGCCGGCACCCGCTTCACCGCCGGCCAGTCGATGATCGTGAACGACGGCAACGCCAAGTGGTACGGCTGGACCTTCGAGCAGAGCGAGCAGAACCCCGACTTCCGCGTCCAGGGCATGGACATCTTCGGCCACGACGGCGGCGACCCGCAGCTGTACTTCGCCAACCCGGCCGGCATCTGGGCCTTCATCAACCGCAAGGCCTCCGAGGAGACCGTCCAGGAGTGCCTGGCCATCGCCAACTTCGCCGCCGCCCCTTACGGGACGAAGGAGAACCGCCTGGTCAGGTACGGCGTGGAGGGCACCCACTACACGCTGAAGGACGGCGTGCCCACCAAGACCGAACAGGGCGTCACCGAAGTCCAGGACACCTACTTCTTCACCGCCAGCGCCGAGGCCGTCGCCGCCTTCCCCGACCACCCGCAGGTGGTGCGGGACTGGTGCGGCTGGCAGCAGCGGATGGGCGCCTTCATGAAGAAGCCCCTGCTGTACGGGATGCAGGTCCGCGAACCCAACCGCTGGACCAATCTGAGCGACCAGTTCGAGGAGCTGGAGAACGACGTGGTGCGCGGCCGCAAGAAGGTCTCCGACATGCAGAAGGCCGTCGAGGACTGGCGCCGGGCCGGCGGCGACGAACTGCGCGACTGGTACCGGAAGCTGATCGAGGACGCCGGCGAGTCCGCCGCCTGACGCACCCGCGCCCACAGGCCCCCGGCCCGGCGGCGCGGCGCCCGCCGCGGCGCACCGCACCACCGGACCGGGGCCGGAACGAAGCTGACGAGGAGAGTCCCGTGTCCCACAGCACGGCCCCCGGCGAGGCACCGGCCGGCGGCACCGGCCCCACCGGGATGGCCCCGGCCCCCCATCT
>NZ_JAKMAY010000178.1:0-12340 GCF_022015835.1 Streptomyces sp. ICN903
GGACGGCGTGGCCGGGGGGCGGGGCGCTGGCGTTGTGGCGGGCGCCCTTGACCACGACGATCGGCTTGCGGGCGGCGGTGCGCCGGGCCAGGCGGTTGAACTTCCTGGGGTTGCCGAAGGACTCCAGGTACATCAGGACGACGTCGGTGTCGGGGTCGTCGTCCCAGTACTGGAGCACGTCGTTGCCGGAGACGTCGGCGCGGTTGCCGGCCGAGACGAAGGTGGAGATGCCGCCGGCCCCCCGGCCGCGGCGGTGGAGTCCCGCGAGCACGGCGATGCCGATGGCCCCGGACTGGGTGAACAGCCCGATGCGGCCGCGCTCGGGCGTCTCGGGCGACAGGGTGGCGTTGAGCCGGACGTCCGGGGCGGTGTTGATCAGCCCGAAGGCGTTGGGTCCGATGATGCGCATCCCGTACGAGCGGGCCTGCCGCACCAGCTCGCGCTGTGCGTCGCGGCCGAAGTCGGCGGAGAGGACGACCAGTCCCTGCACGCCCCGCTCCCCGCACTCGTCGACCACTCCGGGCACCTCCCGGGCGGGAACGGCGACGACGGCGAGGTCGACGGGCCCGGGGATGTCGCGCACCGAGCGGTGGGCGGGCACCGAGTCGATCTCGGTGCGTCCCGCCTCCAGCGCGCGGTTGACGGCGTGGACGCGGCCGGTGAAACCGGCCGTGCGCAGGCTCTCCAGAACGGTGCGCCCGGCTCCGCCCGGGTTGCGGCTGGCGCCGATGACGGCGACCGCGCCGGGGGACAGCAGCCGCTGCACGGACCGGGCCTCGGCGCGCTGCTCGCGGGCCCGCATGACCGCCAGGGACTGCTCGGTCGGTGTGATGCCGAAGGTGAGGTGGACCGCACCGTCCTCGAAGCTGCGCTTCTGGGAGTAGCCGGCGTCCGTGAAGACCTTGACCATCTTGGTGTTGGCGGGCAGGACCTCGGCGACGAAGCGGCGCACCCCGCGCTCGCGGGCGCAGGCGGCGATGTGCTCCAGCAGGGCGGAGCCGACCCCGCGGCCCTGGTGGTCGTCGCGGACGAGGAAGGCGACCTCGGCCTCGTCGGCGGGCAGGGAGGCGGGGCGGCCGGTGGCGTCTATGCGGTCGTAGCGCACGGTGGCGATGAACTCGTCGCCGACGATGGCGGCCAGGCCGACCCGGTCGACGTAGTCGTGGTGGGTGAAGCGGCGTACGTCGCGGTCGGAGAGCCGGGGGTAGGGGGCGAAGAAACGGTAGTACTTCGACTGGTCGGAGACCTGCTCGTAGAAGCTGACCAGGCGCTCGGCGTCGTCGGGCGTGATGGGGCGGACCCGGGCCGTGCCTCCGTCGCGCAGTACCACGTCGGCTTCCCAGTGGGCGGGGTAGGCAGGCTCGCTCGGCGTCCGCATGGGGGTCAGCCTAGTCACCGCGGCCCGGATCGCGGAGGTGTCGGCTCCCGTTCCGGGGGACCCGCCTGTGCGAAGCTGGGCTGGACCCTGGGCACGCGGCCCGTTCCCGGTCGGCCCCGCACACCGGTCGGCCCCTGTCCGGTCCGGCCCTGCCCGGCCTGTTCCGGTTCGATCCGCTCCGATCCGTTTCGATTCGAAGGGCAACACCATGGCAGAGCGCCGTGTCACCGTCGGCTGGCCCGAGGGCCTTCACGCCCGCCCCGCCGCGGTCTTCGTCCGCGCCGCGACCGCCTCCGGCGTCCCCGTCACCGTGGCCAGGCCGGACGGCGAACCGGTCAACGCCGCCTCGATGCTCTCGGTGCTGGGCCTGGGGGTGGAGGGCGGCCAGGAGATCGTGCTGGCCTCCGCGGCCGAGGACGCCGACACCGCCCTGGACCGGCTGGCGAAGCTGGTCTCCGAGGGGCTGGACGAGCTGCCCGGAGCCGTCTGAGCCGCGCGTTCCGGGCCCGCGTACGGCGCTGGACACGGGCCCGGAACGAAACGCGACGGACACCACCTGCGGAAAATCACCGGCAAAGGCTGCGGGGCGAGCGGCCCCGCAGCCTTTTCCGCACCCGGAACTTTCCCGGCGCGCATTCCCCGCGTATTCCCGTCCTGTGTACACAATTCCTGTTACGAATTGTCACACGGTGTGTTTACGGCGTGTTTCGCTCTCCTCACCGGGCTTTTCCGGCGGCCGTCGCGCGGCCACCGGGCGCTGCTCGCGACGCACCGCGACGGAGCGTTCCACGTGCTCGCTGGCCAGGACGCGCGCCCGTTCCGCGTCGCCGCGTGCGACGGCGTCCACGATGGCTCCGTGCTCACGCCACACGGCGACCGCGCGCAGCGGCGGTTCCGCGGCGTACACCCAGGTGATCTTGCGGCGCAGCTGGGTGAGCAGCGAGGCCAGGCTGGGGCTGCCCGACGCGCGGGCCATCGTCTCGTGGTACCAGTCCTCCAACGCCCTCAGGTCGGACAACCGGCCGCTCTCCGCCCGCTGCAGCCCCAGGCGGACCAGTCCGCGCAGGACCCTCAGCTGCGCCTCGGTGCGGCGCCGGGCGGCCCGCGCGGTGCCCAGCGGCTCCAGCAGGGCGCGGATGTCGAGCAGGTCGGCGGCCTCTTGCTCGGTGGGCCGGGCGACGCAGGCGCCCGCGTGGCGGCGGGAGACGACGAAACCCTCCGACTCCAGGGTCCGCAACGCCTCGCGCACCGGGACGCGCGAGACGCCGTAGCGTCTGGCGAGGAGTTCCTCGGTGAGCCGGGATCCGGGCGGGAAAAAACCGGAGACGATGTCGTCACGGACCGCGCTGCACACCATGTGCGCGGAAATGCGCATGGGCCGACCTCCGCCGCCGTCTCCATGTTCCCCGAAGTACCGCAGAGTCGAACTGTATTCCACCGGAACGCGTTTTCCGATGCCAGCCGGAAAACAGGCGTGAAAACATCCGCCGCGCGACCTCTCGGTCGCGCGGCGGATGCCGGTGCGTGACGGGCGCGGCTGCCCGGTGCCCTGCGGGCGGGGTCCGTCAGACGTCGACGCCCTTGCCCGCCAGGTAGGTGATCGGGTTGAAGTCCGAGCCGTAGTAGGCGCCGTTGCGGGCCTCGAAGTGCAGGTGCGGGCCGGTGCTGTTGCCCGTGGAGCCGACCGCGCCGATGTGCTGGCCGCCGTCGACCTTCTGGCCCGCCGAGACCTTGGTGGCGGACAGGTGGGCGTACTGGGTGTACTTGCCGTCGTCGTGGCGGATGACGACCTGGTTGCCGTACGCGCCGCCCCAGCCGACCGTCACCACGGTGCCCGGGCCGACGGACCGCACCGGGGTGCCGGTGTTGGCGGGGAAGTCGATGCCGCTGTGCTTGCCGGAGGACCATGAGGCGCCGGCCTGCTTGTAGGTGGTGGTGGTGTCCACGCCCGCGACCGGGTCGACGTAGCCGGTGGCCGAACGGCGCTCGGCGGAGCGGTCGGCGCGCTCGTTCGCGCGCTTGGCCTCGGCGGCCTCGCGCTTCTCGGCGGCGGCCTTCTCGGCCTCGCGCTTCTCGGCGGCCTCACGCTTCTCGGCGGCCTCGCGCTCGGCGGCGGCCTTCTCGGCCTCCTCGGCCTCCTCGGCCTTCTCGGCCTTCTCCTCGGCGGCGTCGGCGACGCGCTGCTGGGCCTGGGCCTGGGCCCTGACGTCGTCGGCGATCGTGTCACCGACGGCCATGGCCTGGACGAAGCCCAGCGCGTAGGTCCCCGAGCCCCCGTCCGGAGCGGCGATCGCGGGAGTGGCGGCCGCGCCGACCACGCCGGTGACGGTCAGGGCGGCGGCTCCGGCCAGGCCCACGCGGGTGCGCACGGAGCGGCTGGAGAGGTGGTGCTTCTCGGTGAGGCTCTCGGTGAGCCCGGTGAGCTTTCCGGTCAGCTTCTCGGCGAGCTGCGCGGTGGCACGGGTGAACGCCATGGGTGGCGTGCTCCTTTCCTTCCTTCTCGCCTACCGGGTTAGCTGTCGGGTTCGGAGCAGGAAGGTCTCCTACGGGCGCACGGCCCGATTCACCCCAGGTGCCTCGGAAGAGGACCGCTCCCGCGTGTGAAGGGCGGGAGGGTGGGTCCCCGGCTCCCCCGCTCGGGGGACTCGGCGATCACTGCCGTCGGCCGCGGTCGCGGTCACTTCTGACGGCCAGCGAGATCGACGCTAAACGGACAAATTTGAGCGAGCAAGCAAAAAGCGGCTTTTGTAGGCCATGCCACATGAGCCACCCACTGGAACGGCCCAAAACCGGACATATGTAAGGCCCTTGGTGTGGCATCCCACCAAGGGCCTTACGCTGCGCGGCCGCCGCGAGGCGGCCGGGGATCACTGGTCCGTGACGACCGTCACCTCTCCGATGCCCAGGTCGCGCACCGTGTCGGCGATCTGTGACGCGTCTCCCACCAGCACCGTCACCAGACGGTCCGCGGGGAAGGCGGCCACGGCCGCCGCCGTCGCCTCCACCGTGCCGGTCTCGGCGAGGCGGGCGTACAGCTTCGCCTGGTAGTCGTCGGGGAGGTGCTGTTCCACCTGGTCGGCGAGGGTGCCGGCGACGGCCGCCGCCGTCTCGTAACGCAGCGGGGCCACCCCCACCAGGTTCTGCACGGCCGTGTCGCGCTCGGCGTCGGTGAGACCCTCCTGCGCCAGGGTGCGCAGCACGCCCCACAGGTCCTCCAGAGCGGGACCCGTCACATCGGTGGCCACCGAGCCGTTGATCGCCAGCATCGAGGCGCCGGTGCCCTCGGGCGAGGAACGCAGCACCTGGGCGAAGGCCCGTACGCCGTAGGTGTAGCCCTTCTCCTCGCGCAGCACCCGGTCCAGGCGGGAGGTGAGCGTGCCGCCCAGGCAGTACGTGCCCAGCACCTGGGCGGGCCAGACCCGGTCGTGCCGGTCGGGGCCGATCCTGCCGATGAGCAGCTGGGTCTGCACCGCTCCGGGCCGGTCCACGACGATCACCCGGCCGGTGTCGTCCGCCGTGATCGGCGGGACCGGGCGGGGCCCGGCGGCCGCGCCCTTCCAGTCGCCCAGGGTCTCGGCCAGCGCCTTGTCCAGGTCCACCCCGGTGAAGTCGCCCACCACCACGGCCGTGGCCGTCGAGGGCCGCACATGCTCCGTGTAGAAGGCGCGCACCGCCTCGGCGTCGATGTTCCTGATGGTCTCCTCGGCTCCCTGGCGGGGGCGCGAGAGCCGGGAGTCGGCCGGGAACAGCTCCTTCGACAGCGCGATGGCCGCCCGGCGGGCGGGATTGGCCAGCTCGTGCGGGATCTCGTCCAGGCGGTTGCGCACCAGCCGCTCGACCTCGCCCTCGGGGAAGGCGGGGGCGCGCAGCGCGTCGGCGAGCAGGCCCAGCGCCCTGGTCAGCCGGGAGGCCGGGACCTCCAGGGAGACCCGTACGCCGGGGTGGTCGGCGTGCGCGTCCAGGGTGGCGCCGCACCGCTCCAGCTCGGCGGCGAACTCCTCGGCGCTGTGCCGGTCGGTGCCCTCGCTCAGCGCCCGGGCCATGATCCCGGCCACACCCTCCCGGTCGCGGGGCTCGGCCTCCAGCGGCGCGACGAGGTTGACCTCGACGGCCACGACCTTCTGGCCGGGGCGGTGGCAGCGCAGCACGGTCAGCCCGTTGGGCAGCTCACCGCGCTCGGGGGCGGGGAACGCCCACGGCCTGGGCTCGCCGCCGCGGGGCTGGGGGTGGAACTCCATCGACATTCCGTTCTGGGCCGTGGCGTCGCTCACTGAGCGGCCTCCTGGTCGTGGGTGTCGGCGGCGGTGCCGGTCTCGGAGACGGTGGCGCCCTCGGAGACGTCGGCCGCGGTGTCGGGGGCGGTCGTCCGGGTGGGCTCGTAGACCAGCACCGCGCGGTTGTCGGAGCGCAGCCGGGCCGCGGCCACCTCGCGCACCTCGTCGGCGGTGACCTGGAGCACGCGCTCCACCGCGGTCAGGGCGAGCTGGGGGTCGCCGAACAGCACCGCGTAGCGGCACAGCTCGTCGGCGCGGCCGCCGACTGTGGCCAGCCGGTCCAGCCACTCGCGCTCCAGCAGGGCCTGGGCGCGCTCCATCTCGGCCGGGGTCGGCCCCTCCTGCGCGAAGCGGGCCAGCTCCTCGTCGACCGCCCGCTCGATGTCGGCGATCTCGGCGTCGCCGGAGGCCTTCACGTCCAGCCACCCCATCGAGGGCGCCCCCGCCAACCGCAGCATGCCGAAACCGGCGGTGACGGCGGTGCGGTCGCGGCGGACCAGACGGGTCTGCAGACGGGAGGACTCGCCGCCGCCGAGCACCGTCAGCGCCAGGTCGGCGGCGTCCGCCTCACGGGTGCCGTCGTGCGGCAGCCGGTAGGCGGCCATCATCGCCCGGGAGGGCACCTCCTCGTGGAGGACCTGCTTGACCTCCTCGCCGATGACGTCCGGCAGGGAGCCGTCCCGCGGCGGCCGCTTGCCCTCGTGGGAGGGGATGGAGCCGAAGTACTTCTCGGCCCAGGCGAGCGTGCGCTCCGGGTCGATGTCGCCGACGACCGCCAGCACGGCGTTGTTCGGCGCGTAGTAGGTGCGGAAGAAGTCCCGCGCGTCCTCCAGGGAGGCGGCGTCCAGGTCGGCCATGGAGCCGATCGGGGTGTGGTGGTACGGGTGGCCCTCGGGGTAGACCATCGCCGTCAGCCTCTCGAACGCCGTGCCGTAGGGCACGTTGTCGTACCGCTGACGGCGCTCGTTCTTCACCACGTCGCGCTGGTTCTCCATGGACTCCTCGTCCAGGGCGGCCAGCAGCGACCCCATGCGGTCGGCCTCCAGCCACAGCGCCAGCTCCAGCTGGTGGGCGGGCATCGTCTCGAAGTAGTTGGTGCGCTCGAAGCTGGTGGTGCCGTTGAGCGAGCCGCCCGCCCCCTGCACCAGCTCGAAGTGACCGTTCCCCTTCACCTGGGCCGATCCCTGGAACATCAGGTGCTCGAAGAGGTGGGCCAGACCCGTGCGCCCGGCCACCTCGTGGCGTGATCCGACGTCGTACCAGAGGCAGACCGCGGCGACCGGCGTCTGGTGGTCCTCGGAGAGCACCACGCGCAGGCCGTTGGCCAGCCGGTGCTCGGTCGCCGTCAGGCCGCCGGCGGTGGGCGGAGGGGAGGCCGTGTGAGCCATGGGCAGGGAGTCCCTTCGATCGCGATCGCGGACCGCGTTCTCACAACGCGTGTGTGGTCACTGTATGCAAGCGGCCGGACAAAGCGCGAAGTTCCCGTACGGTTCGGGGCGGGGGCCGGAGTGTCGGTGCCGAGGTCCACAATGGTGCCCGTCCGTCCCATGCCCCGGCACGGGGACACACAGTCCGCAGTACGCAAGAAGGAGTCGCAGCCGCGATGGCCCGCCGCAGCACGAAGACCCCGCCACCCGGGGGAGAGTTCGAGGAGCGCGTCCTCGACATCGACGTCGTCGACGAGATGCAGGGCTCCTTCCTGGAGTACGCCTACTCGGTCATCTACTCGCGCGCCCTGCCCGACGCACGCGACGGGCTCAAGCCGGTCCACCGGCGGATCCTCTACCAGATGCACGAGATGGGGCTGCGGCCCGAGCGCGGCTACGTCAAGTGCGCCCGCGTCGTCGGCGAGGTGATGGGCAAGCTCCACCCGCACGGCGACAGCGCCATCTACGACGCGCTGGTACGCCTGGCCCAGCCCTTCTCCATGCGGCTGCCGCTGGTGGACGGGCACGGCAACTTCGGCTCGCTGGGCAACGACGACCCGCCCGCCGCCATGCGGTACACCGAGTGCCGCTCCGCCCCGGCGGCCGGGCTGATGGTCGAGTCGATCGACGAGGACACCGTCGACTTCGCGCCCAACTACGACGGCAGCGAGTCCGAGCCGTCCGTACTGCCCTCGGCCTATCCGAACCTGCTGGTCAACGGTGCCTCCGGCATCGCGGTCGGCATGGCCACCAACATGCCCCCGCACAACCTGGGCGAGGTGATCGCCGCCGCCCGGCACCTGATCAAGCACCCCGGCGCGGACCTGGAGACGCTGATGCGTTTCGTGCCGGGCCCGGACCTGCCCACCGGCGGCCGGATCGTCGGGCTGGAGGGCATCAGGGACGCCTACGCCAAGGGGCGCGGCACCTTCAAGATCCGCGCCACGGTCTCGGTGGAGAACGTCACCGCGCGCCGCAAGGGCCTGGTCGTCACCGAACTGCCCTTCAACGTCGGCCCCGAGAAGGTCATCTCCAAGATCAAGGACCTGGTCAACGGCAAGAAGATCCAGGGCATCGCCGACGTCAAGGACCTCACCGACCGTGAGCACGGGCTGCGCCTGGTCATCGAGATCAAGAACGGCTTCAACCCCGAGGCCGTGCTGGAGCAGCTCTACAAGCTGACGCCGATGGAGGAGTCCTTCGGCATCAACAACGTGGCCCTGGTCGACGGCCAGCCGCTGACCCTGGGCCTGAAGGAGCTGCTGGAGGTCTACGTCGACCACCGCTTCACCGTGGTGCGGCGGCGCAGCGAGTTCCGGCGCGGCAAGCGGCGCGACCGGCTGCACCTGGTCGAGGGCCTGCTGGTGGCGCTGGTCGACATCGACGAGGTCATCCGGATCATCCGCTCCAGCGAGAACGCCGCGCAGGCCAAGGAGTCGCTGATCGAGCGGTTCGGCCTGTCCGAGGTGCAGACGCAGTACATCCTCGACACCCCGCTGCGCAGGCTGACGAAGTTCGACCGCATCGAGCTGGAGTCCGAGCGCGACCGGCTGAACGCCGAGATCGAGGAGCTGACCCGCATCCTGGAGTCCGACGCGGAACTGCGCAAGCTGGTCTCCTCGGAGCTCTCCGCGGTCGCCAGGAAGTACGGCACCCCGCGCCGCACCGAGCTGCTGTCCTCGGCGGACGTTCCGGCGGCGGCCGTTCCGCTCCAGGTGGCGGACGACCCGTGCCGGGTGCTGCTGTCCTCCACCGGGCTGCTGGCCCGCACCGCGGGCGGCGAGCCGGCCTTCGACTCCTCCGCCAAGCGGCGCAAGCACGACGTGGTCGTCTCGGCCGTCCCGGCGACGGCCCGGGGTGAGGTGGGGGCGGTGACCTCCGCGGGACGCCTGCTGCGGATCTCGGTCATCGACCTGCCGCAGCTTCCGGAGAACTCCGCGCCGAACCTGGCGGGCGGCGCCCGGTTCACGGAGTTCCTGTCCCTGAAGGACGGCGAGGAGCTGGTGTGCCTCACCACCCTGGACGAGTCCTCGCCGGGTCTGGCGCTGGGCACCGAGCAGGGCGTGGTCAAACGGGTGGTGCCCGACTATCCCTCCAACAAGGGCGAGTTGGAGGTCATCTCCCTCAAGGAGGGCGACCGGATCGTCGGCGCGGTGGAGCTGCGCACCGGCGAGGAGGACCTGGTCTTCGTCACCGACGAGGCGCAGTTGCTGCGCTTCCCCGCCGGGCAGGTCAGGCCGCAGGGACGCCCGGCCGGCGGCGTGGCGGGCGTCAAGCTGGGCCAGGGGGCGAAGGTGATCTCCTTCACCGCCGTCGACCCGGCCGCCGACGCGGTGGTCTTCACGGTCGCGGGATCGAGCGGCACGCTGGCCGACGAGTTCGGGACGGCCAAGCTGACGCCGTTCGACCAGTACCCCCGCAAGGGCCGGGCCACGGGCGGAGTGCGCTGCCAGCGCTTCCTCAAGGGCGAGGACCGTCTGACCTTCGCCTGGGCCGGCGCCGCTCCCGCCCGCGCGGCGGACGCCAAGGGCTCGCCGGTGGACCTGCCGGAGCCGGATCCGCGCCGCGACGGCTCGGGCACCCCGCTGGCCAAGCCGGTCTCGGTGGTCGCCGGGCCGGTGTGACACCCCGGTGCGGCGGCCCGGTCCCGTGGTACGGGCCGGCCGCCGCACCGCCGGGGCGTTCCGTGAAGCGGTGCGCTCAGGGCCGTACGTAGCGCAGGACGCCCCACATGCTGTCGGGGCTCGCCTCCCGCGGTGAGCCGGTGGCCGTGCAGGAGGCCAGCTCCTCGCGCACCGCGGCGGCGTCGATGCCGGAGCCGATCAGCACGAGTTGTGTCAGGCGCGGCTCGCCGTTCTCCCACGGGCCGGGGTTGAAGCGCAGAAAGCGGCCGACCGCGTGCAGCCCGTACTTCTCCCGGTGGCCGGGCACACCGAAGTTGACGAAGCCCTTGATCCGGTACAGGCCGTCGGGTCTGCCGTCCAGGAACTCCATCAGCCGGCGCGGGTCCACCGGCTCTCCGGTGGTGAACTCCACGCTCTGGTAGGCGGCGTGGAGGTGCGTGTCGTGTCCGTCGTATCCGTCGCCGCACCCGTGCCCGCTCTCGCGGATCTCGGCCCACACGTCCTCGAAGGAGAGCTGCCGCATGCCCTGTGCGCCGTCGTCGCGGGGACGCGGGTCGAAGAGCAGCTCCGGGTCGACGCGCCCGTGGGAGACGGGGACGACGGGTACGCCCCGGCCGATCCCGCGCAGCCGGCCGGCCAGGGCGGACAGCTCCTCCTCCCCGGCCCGGTCCGCCTTGTTGAGCACCACCAGATCGGCCATCGCCACATGCCGTTCGAGCTCCGGGTGCCTGGCCCGGGTGGCCTCGAACTCCGCGGCGTCGACGACCTCCACCAGCCCGCCGTAGACGATGTTCTCCTCGTCGCTGGAGAGGATCATGCGGATCAGGGTCTCCGGCTCCGCCAGGCCGCTGGCCTCCACCACGATGACGTCGATGCGGGCCGAAGGGCGCGCGAGGCGTTCCAGCATGGTGTCCAGGTCGCTGGTGTCGACGGCGCAGCACAGGCAGCCGTTGCCCAGGGAGATCATCGAGTCGACCTGTCCGGCCACCGACATGGCGTCGATCTCGATGCTGCCGAAGTCGTTGACGACCACGCCGATGCGGGTGCCGCCGCTGTGGGCGAGGAGGTGGTTGAGGACGGTGGTCTTCCCCGAACCGAGGAAGCCGGCGAGCACGACGACCGGGATCCGCTTCCTGACCAAGCTCGCGCCTCCATCGTGCGGGTGGCAGCCGTACCTGAACGGCTGCCGATGGTAGCCGACCGCCTCCCTCCTCCCCGCCGGCGCCCGCGCGCCCGGAGGCCTGCCCCGGACCTGCGGGGACCTGCCGGGATCCGCCCGGGCCCGCCGGTTCCGCCGGTTCCGCCGGCGGGAGTCCCCGGGCGGGAGCGGTTAGGCTCCCCTGTGTGAGTACCTGTTCGACCGCCTCCCGGGCGCTGGCCGAACCGCCGGCCGCCACCGCCGCGACCGCCCGGACATGGCTGCTGGTCGAGCAGCCCGGCCCATGGGGGGCGAAGGCCCTCACCGACAGCCGCCTCGACCCGGTGCTCGGCCGCGCGCTGGAGCGTGCCGCCGCCGGCACCGGTGTACGGGTCGCGCTGATCCGCCGCCCCGGCCGCCGCCCGGACCGCCACGGGTCCGCCCTCCGCCGCGTCTACCTCGCCCACACCGTGCCCGGCCGGTCCTGGGTGCGTACCGCCCAGCTCACCGGCACGGACGAGCTGGGCGGCCTCGACGCGGCCGCCATGGCCTCGTTCGGCGCCGGCGACCACGGCGGACTGTGGGAACCGTACGGCGGGGATCCCCTGGCTCTGGTGTGCACCAACGGCAGGCGTGACCGCTGCTGCGCCGTCCTGGGCCGCCCGCTGGCCGCGGAGCTGGCGGCCTCCGACACCTGCGAGGTGTGGGAGACCACCCACATCGGCGGCCACCGCTTCGCTCCCACCCTGCTGGTCCTGCCCTACGGCTACGCGTACGCCAGGCTGGGGGGCCACGCCGTCAAGGGTGTGCTGGACGAGCTGCGGCACGGCCGGATCGTCACCGACGGGTGCCGTGGCCGGTCCGCCTGGGAGCGGCCGGGCCAGGCCGCCGATCTGGCGGTGCGCGAGCTGACGGGCGAGGCGGGCGCCGACGCCCTGGCGGTCACCTCCACAACGGGCGACGCTCCGCGGTGGAGCGTCACGGTGACCCACACCGACGGCCGCTCCTGGAGCGTCACGGTCACCGAGGACACCGACGTCCCGCCCGTGGCCGCGAGCTGCGGTGCCGCTCCCTCCGTACAGCCCCGCGTGACGGCCGTTGACGTGACCCCGCTCTGACCTCTGCGCGCCGGGGCCTGGGCGGGCCGGTCAGCGGGTCGCGCCCCGCCCGGCCCCGTGCAGCGCCGGGCCCACCGCTCAGACCGCTCCACAGGAGCACCGGCATTCCCCCGCGGTCTCCCCGCACCCGCCGCGACGCGGTCGCGTGTGCCGGGCGTACGCGCAGGCCAGCAGGCAGAAGGCGGCGAACTGCGCGAACCCGGCGGCCGTGCCCGCCGTGACGGGCACGCCGCCCAGTGTCCGGTCCGTCACGGTGGGCGAGACGGTGGCGGCGACCAGATATGCCGACTGGCAGACGAGGAGGGCGGCACCCGCGGACAGGACGAGGCGGCGCCGGCGGCGCGTTCCCCGGAGGGCCTCCGCACGGGGGCGGGCGAGGCG
>NZ_JAKMAY010000179.1:0-12253 GCF_022015835.1 Streptomyces sp. ICN903
GGCCAGGTCCTTCAGGTGGGCGGTCTCGTCGTCGGTCAGCCGCAGCGCCCGGGCGATCGCGTCCAGGACGGAGTCCGAGGCGGTCGTCGCCCGTCCCTGCTCCAGCCGGGTGTAGTGGGTGACGCTGACGCCGGCGAGCATCGCCAGCTCCTCGCGGCGCAGCCCCGGCACGCGGCGCCGGCCGGTGTGCCGCAGCAGGCCGACATCCTCCGGGCGGAGGTCGCCGCGGCGGTTCCTCAGGAAGTCTCCCAGTTCGGATGACGCGCTCATCGGCACCCCTCGGGTCGGCGGCTGCGGTCTCCATGATGCCCGTGCCGGGCGACCCGTGTCGCGGCCGAGGGTGGTCCTGTCGTGACCACCCTGCGCGGTGCTGGTCTCAAGCGGGTTCTGGCTGGGGTGCCGCGTCCCGGCGAGGCTCTTTCCGCGACGAACGCGCGAGAGAAGAGAAGGGAATCCCCTGATGAGCGTCATCGACACGGCCGGTGTGAGACCGGCCGAGGAGCCGCCCCCCACCCGGCTCACCCCCCGCCTGCGGCTGGTGCTGGTGATCCTGCTGGCCGCGCAGTTCATGCTGGCCGTGGACTTCTCCATCCTGAACGTGGCGCTTCCGGTCATCGGCGAGGGGCTGGGCTTCAAGCTGGCGAACCTCCAGTGGATCGCCACGTCCTTCGCGCTGTGCGCGGCCGGGTTCACACTGCTGTTCGGGCGTATCGCGGACCTGTTCGGCCGCAGGCGGCTGTTCCTGGGCGGCCTGCTGGTCCTGGGCGCGGCATCGCTGCTGGGTGGTCTGGCGACCTCACCCGAACTGCTCATCGTGGCGCGGATCTTCCAGGGTCTGGCGACGGCCGCGGTGACGCCGGCGGGCTTGTCGCTGCTGACCACCTCCTTCCCCGAGGGACCGCTGCGGGACAAGGCGCTGGGGCTCAACGGAGCTCTCATGTCGGCCGGGTTCACCACCGGCGCCATCCTTGGCGGCCTGCTGACGGACCTGCTCTCCTGGCGCTGGGCCTTCTTCATCAACGTGCCGGTCGTCGCCGTGGTGCTGGTCGCCGCGGTGGTGGTGATCAAGGAATCGCGCCCCGAGGGCCGCCCGAAGCTGGACCTGCCCGGCGCCATCACCGTCACACTCGGCCTGCTGGCCGTCGTCTTCGGCTTCACCCAGGCCGGTGAGCACGGCTGGACCTCGCCCGTCTCCATGGCCTCCCTCGCCGTGGGCGTGGCGCTGCTGCTGCTCTTCTACGCGGTCGAGAGCAGGGCGGCCTCCCCGCTGGTGCCGGTGGGGGTGCTGCGCCGGCGCAACGTCGCCTGGGGCAACGTCGCCGGCCTGATCGCCTTCCTCACCGAGACCTCCCTGGTCTTCCTGATGACCCTCTACCTCCAGAAGGTCCTGGACTTCTCCCCGCTCTCCGCCGGTCTGTCGTTCGGTGTACTGGGCATCGGAACGGTCATCGGCGGGTCCGTCGCCCCGCGGGTCGTCGGGCGTATCGGCACCCGCTCGACGCTGATCGCCGGCGGCCTGCTGCAGACCGTCGCCACCGCGGCACTCCTCGGCCTCGGCGACGACCGGTCGTGGATGTGGCTGCTGCTGGTGGCCACCTTCGCCGGAGGCGTGGGCAACATGCTGGTGATCGTGGGCTTCATGATCACCGCGACGACGGGCCTTCCCGACCACGAGCAGGGCCTCGCCACCGGCCTGGCGACCATGACGCAGCAGGTCGGCATCACGATGGGCACGCCGATCATGAGCGCCATCGCGACCGCCTCCATCACCGGCGCGGGCGCCGTGGGCATCCTCGGCGGGCTGAAGGTGGCCGTCGGCGTGAACGCCGCCATCGTGCTCGCCGGAGTGCTCGCGGCCGTGCTGTTCCTCCGCAAACCCGCACAGGTCAGCGCAGAGTGAGCCCCCGCGCGGCCGGCCGGTCGGGCACCGGCCGGCCGACGCTTCCCGCAGGAGGAAGTCCGCAGATGCATGACCGCGACCTACCGCGCTCCGACGAGGTCCGCTGGCAGGAACTGCGCGTCCCCGCCGGCACGCACACCATCCCGGTCCGGCTCTACCGGCCGGAGCCCTTCCGGTACGGCTGGCTGGTCTGGGCACCGGGCGGCAGCTGGCAGGCGGCCTCCGTCGAGCAGTGGCACGAGACGAGCGCCGAGCTGGCGCGCGTCTCCAGGTGCACGGTGGTCGGCGTCGGTTACCGGCTCGCCCCGGTCCACCGGCATCCGGCGCAGCTGGAGGACGTGCTCACCGTCATGGGGTGGGCCCGGGACCTGGCCGCCCGTGAGGAGGCCGAACCCGCGCTGTCGGTGGGCGGCGACAGCGCGGGCGGGACGCTGGCGGCCTCGGCGGCCCTGGTGTGGCGCGACCGCGGTGAGCCGCTGGCCGCCCAGGTGCTCGCCTACCCGCCGCTCGACCCGTCCTGCTCGGCCCCGTCCTACACCCGTATGCCGGACGCCTTCCCGCCGGTGACGCGGATGCTGACGGCCTGGCGGATGTACCGGGGCGACCGGCCGGTGACGCACCGGCACGGCGAACGGCTGCCCAGCACACCGCTGGAGGCCGACCGGTTCGACGGGCTGGCACCGGCGATCATCGCCGTCGGCGATCTCGACCCGGTGTTCGACGACGTCGTCGCGTATGCCCGGCGGCTGGACGAGGCGGGCAACGAGGTGATGCTGCGCACGTTCGCCAGGACTCCGCACGCCGCGATCCTGCGCGACTCGGTGCCCGCCGGTGAGGGCCTGTCCGTCCGCCAGTGGCTGGGCACGGTCCTCCGCCTCCACCTGGCACAGCACGTGCCCGAATCCCCCGGACCCTGAAAGGACGGCAATGACCGAGAACACGCGGGCAACCGAGCCCCCGCACATCGAGGCTCTGAAGAGGCACTTCGGCGATCTGCGCGACGGGACCCACGGAACCGGCGGCGACACCGTCTCCCGGGCCGGCAAGGAGAGGCACTTCAGGCGGGCGGTCGAGCTCCTCCACCCGTACGCCGTCGCGGTGCTGGAGGAGTTCGACACCGCGCTGCTCGACGGGGGCGGGAAGATCGAGGCCAGCGGGGCGCAGCGGGCCTCCGACGGCGGGCTGGCCGCCGTCTGGACTCTGTCGTGGGCCGAGCAGCGGGAGACGGGCATCATGCCCATCACGCTTGTGGCGCACTTCGGGCGCTCCTTCCACCACCCGCACCTGCGGGGCGCGACGGTGCAGGAGTGGCCGCTGAACGTGTTCACCCAGGAGCAGGCCGCGGCCGAGGTGCCGGTGCTGCGCGCCATCGCCGCCGCCGACCTGCACAACCTGGTCTTCCAGCGCGACTACCGGATCGTCCCCGCCACCGTCCGCGGGGCCTGATCCCGGGCCGGTGACCGTGCACACCCCCTCCCGCCGGGCGCCGCGCCCGGCGGGAGGCCCCGGCACCGCGACCGGGGCCCGTTCGAATCGGAAGGAGTCCATCATGAGGACGCGACTGTCGGTCCTGGACCAGTCGCCGGTGGGCGAGGGCTTCTCGCACGCCGACGCGCTGAGCTCGTCCGTCGACCTCGCCCGGATGGCGGAGGAGCTGGGATTCGCCCGCTTCTGGGTCGCGGAGCACCATGACTCACCGGGCTTCGCCGGCACCGCGCCGGAGGTCCTGGCCGCGGCGCTCCTGGCGAGCACCGACCGCATCACGGTCGGAACGGGCGGGGTGCTGCTGCCCCGCTACACGCCGGGGAAGGTGGCCGAGGTGTTCGGCGTCCTGGCGTCCCTGTACCCGGGCCGGGTGGACATGGGGCTTGGCCGCGCCGGCGGTCCGGCCGAGGACTACCCGGAGCGCGTCGTCCTCCTGCGCCGGATGCTCGGCATGGAGGGCGGGCCGGGTCTGCCCGGGGTGCCCCCCGTGCCGCCGCGGATGTGGCTGCTGGGGGCCGGCCTGGGCTCGGCGCACCTGGCGGGAGGGCTGGGGACGGAGTTCGCCTTCGCCCACTTCCTCAATCCCGGGCCCGCGACGGCTGCCCTGTCCGCGTACCGGGAGTCGGTTGTGCCGCGCGGCGGCTCTCCGGCGCCCGGCCCCGGGGTGCTGGCGGTCCGCGCGGTGGCGGCGGAGAGCGAGGCCGAGGCCGAGGCGCTGGCTCAGAGCGTGCTGCTGTGGCGGTCCCGCAAGGACCTCGGGGAGGACCTGCCGCTGCCCGCGCCCCGAACCGCGCGCAACCACCGGTGGACGGCCCTGGAGGCGGAGCGCGCCGCCGTCCGCGGCCGCGCTCTGGTCTGGGGCACCCCGGAGCGGGTCCACGCGCGGCTGGTCCGGCTGGCCGAGGAGCACGGGGTGGAGGAGGTCATGGTGAACACCCTCGCCTGCGATCCCGAGGACCGGCTGCGCTCGTACCGCCTGCTCGCCGAGTACGCCGCCGCGGTACCGGTGGAAGCCGCGGCAGCCGGTGCCTAGCTGTTTCTGTCCCGGGAGGTTGTGGACGGGTGAGCCAGGTCTCGGCTGAGGGATCTTGGACAGGTGAGGGCCTTCCGGAGCCCGCGATCGCGGGCTCCGGAAGGCCCCGGCGGTGTAGGCGGTGCCGTCAGGGCACCGGCGCGGTGGGGTTGCCGGGCTTCCCGGCGCCGGGCTCCGGGGATCTCACGCCCTGCGCCGGCACCGCGGGCTCGCCGATGGTTCCGGTGGCGGTTCTGGTGACGGAGGGCCGTCCGGCGTCCGCCAGCTCCCGCATCTCCTTCCGGCTCCGGCCGAAGCGGCGCATCGCGGGCATCTCCACGTAGTGGTGGAGCAGCGCGCCGCCCGCCAGGCTCACGGCGAAGAAACCGGCGATGACGAGCAGCGAGCCGGGAACGCCGTAGGTGGCGCCGTCCATCAGTGAGCGCAGGTAGAAGATCGTCACCCCCTGCACCAGGTAGAAGCCGAAGGACACCTCGCCCAGCCACACCATCGTCCGGCTGCTCAGCCAGGAGCGGTCGCCGCGGGAGTCGGAGACCGCCACGGCCCCGATCAGGGCGCCGATCGGTACGATCGTCGCGACGACGAAGGTGTACTCGAACGGCACCATGAAGCCGGCTCCGTAGCCCAGAGCGGTGAGGAGCAGGGCGAACGGGGTGGTGGCCCAGCCCGGCCACCGGCCCGCGAGCACGATCCGGGCCAGCAGCACGCCGAGGACGAACTCGAAGAGGCGGCCGGGCGGGAAGAGGTAGCCGAACCAGAACTGCATGTCCGATATGGGGGTGATCGCCGACTTGGGGGTGGCGGGCACCAGGTGCATCGAGACGAGCTGGACGAGCACGGTGCCGGCGACCATGGCGGCGGCCCAGGCCCACAGCGCGCCCTCCCTGATCCTGCGGATCGGCACTATCAGCAGCGGGAAGAGCAGGTAGAACAGCAGCTCGCTGCTGAGCGACCAACTGGGCGGGTTCATGCTGAGGTTGACGTCCGGCTGCGGGAAGAAGCTGTGCACCATGAAGAGGTTGGGCAGCCAGTGCCCCACCGAGGCGATCGCCGAGCCGGCGAAGAGCACCAGCGAGGCCGCGAACACCACCAGGTGGTTGGGGAAGAGCTTGGTCACCCGGCGGCGCCAGAAGGCCGTCATCCGCTGCCCGGGGCGGGAGGACCAGGCCAGGACGAAGCCGGAGAGGACGAAGAAGAAGGAGACGCCTATGTAACCGGTGTTCAGCAGCAGCTTCTCGTAGGTTGTGGCGATGTCCTCGTCGGCGAACGGGTTGATGGGGTCGTTGGGCGGTATGGGGGAGTTGGACAGCGAGGTGTGGAAGAAGAAGACCAGCAGCGCCGCGAAGAAGCGCAGCCCGGTCAGGGACGGAAGATTGCTCCGTCTCGTGCCCTGGCCGGCCTCCGCGGCACCGCTGGTCGGACTTGCCGACGACATGGAACACCACTCCTTTTCCCGAATGCCGGCGGGCCCCGGGGCGGGCGGTGTGTGAGCCGCCGCCCCGGGCCCGGAACGGCGGTTTACTTGCCGTCCGCCTGGACGGTCTCGTTGCGGTAGACCATGACCTTGGCGTCCTTGGCCACGTAGTAGTTCTGGACCGAGTAGGCGATGGTGGCGAAGTCCAGCCGGCCGTCACCGTTGAAGTCGGCCGTGGCGATGCGGGCCACGGACTCGTCCGACACGCGCCACTTGGCCCAGACGCCGTTCGCAGGGTCGACGGCCTTGTAGTAGATGACCCCCTGCCAGGGCCACGGGCCGCGCAGGGCCACGAGGAACTCGTCGTCACCGTCGCCGTCGAAGTCGGCGCAGACGATCTGGTGACCCGGGCCCTCGCCGTTCTCGTTGGGGTCGCCGTAGACGTCCAGCAGGGTGCGATGCCAGCCGGAATCCCCGTCCGCCGGCTCTCCGGTCCTGGTGTAGACCGCGACCGTGTTGCCGTGGAAGGGCTCCAGCGCGGCGACGTAGGCCATGGGGTCGTCGCCGAGTCGCCCGGCGTTGAGGTCGCCGCTGCCCCGGAAGCCGGTCCGTTCGAACTGGGTCAGCTCCCCGGTTCCGATGAGCTCGCTGACCCACTCGCGCCGGCCGGTGTCGTAGTGGAGCCAGGTGACGCCCTCGTCGGAGGCGAGCAGCAGCGAGTCCAGGCCGGAACCAGGGACGAGACCCGCCTTCTTCTCCGCTCCGTGGATCATGCGGAAGCTGCTGTCGTCGATGACGGTCATCGGCCATTCCTCGGCCCCGTGCACGTCGTCGGGCTGGGTGAACATCACCACGGGCAGGACGGCGTGCACGTCCTCCTTGGCCACGATCGGCAGCCCGATGATCTCCAGCCGCTCGGTCTGGGTGAAGTACCCGGCTCTCAGCCGATGCATTCCGGTGGCCCGGCCCACGTAGTGCTGCTTCCAGCGGGAGGGGTCCTTGTCCGGGCTGCCGTTGTTCTCCAGCCAGGTGATCTTCCCGCCCTCGGTGTCGGGGTCGACGATCGTGCCGATCGGCCCGTACAGCTCGTGGCAGAAGATGATGTCGGCGACGCCGTTGCCGGTGATGTCGGCGAAGTCCGCGCCGACCGGCATGCGGAACTTGTCGGCCGCCAGCCGGCGGGTCCATGAGCCGTCGTTCTGGTACCAGTAGATCTCACCGAGGCGGAGGCCGTACCCGAACAGGTCGGGGCGGCCGTCGCCGTCGATGTCGGGTGCCTCCAGCCAGTAGCCGTCGCGCAGTTGGTCGGTAACCAGTTCGGGGACGAACCTCGGCTTGCGCAGGGAGGGGCGGTCGGTCATGGCAGTCCTCATCTGTCGTCGGTCAGCGGGGTGACGCGGTGGTATTCGACGGCCAGCCAGACGCAGTCGGTGTCCGCCCGGTACTGGTGCCAGGGGTAGTGGAACGAGCCGTCCGGCCGGGTGGCGCAAAAGGGGTCCGGCGTGGTGTAGCCCGGGCTCATCGGCACGTCCTCGTAGAGCGTGCGGTGGTCCTGCTCCCTGAACTTCTGCATCCGTCCGTGCCCCAGGACCTGGGTGTGGACCTCGATGAAGTCGTGGCGGTTGTGGATGAAGCAGTCCGTGCCCGCGGGGGCGAACCACAGGTTGACGCGGACCTCGAAGAGGTCCTCGCGGGCGGGTTCCGGGCTCTCCCGCAGCAGGTGCGCGGGGTCGAACCGCACCCGTCCGAGGGTTTCCTGCGGGCCCTTCCACAGCGGTGTGCTCCGGTCGAAGGGCAGGCCGCCGGTGACGCCGGCGCCGTCCCCGAGGAGGTCGCCCAGCAGACTCCAGCCGGGTTCACCGGTGATCTCGCCGGCGGAGCCGTCCCCCGCGGCGGTGCGCAGCACCACCAGGGTGTCGGCGCGGGCTACTTGCGTACCGCTCAGCAGGGACGAGTTCAGCGGCGGGATCGGCTTGCGCGGCGCCTCGCCGGCGAGGGCGTCCGTCATCCCGGTGTTGACGACGACCGCGGGGCCTTCGAGGTGCAGGTCCCGCACGTCGGAGACCATCTCGGCGGTGACGCGCTCCCCTCCGAGGTCCAGCCGGCGGGAGGCGTTGCGGATTCCCCGCGCCGCGGTCACGGATGTCGTGCTCATGCCATCTCCACAGTGAGGTCGGCGGCGGCCCCCCCGGGGACGAAGGGCACCGCGGGCGGGCCGTCCCCGAAGAAGTGCGCCAGTGCGTCCACGGTGCGCCGGGTGGCCCGGCCGTCCCCGTAGGGGTTGGCCGCCGTGGCCATCCGCCGGTGGGCCTCCGGGTCGCGCAGCAGCCGCAGGGTCTCCTCGACGATGCCCGCGTGCCGGGTGCCGACCAGGCGCGCGGTGCCCGCCGCGACCGCCTCGGACCGCTCCGTGACATCGCTGATGACCAGCGTGGGTTTGCCGAGGGCCGGCCCCTCCTCCTGCACGCCGCTGCTGTCGGAGAGCAGGATGTCGGCGCGGCGGACGAGCCTGCAGAAGTTCAGGTAGGGCAGCGGGTCGACGACCGTGATGTTCGGGTGGTCGCCGATCCGGGGCAGCATCGCCTCCCGCACGGACGGGTTGCGGTGCAGCGGCACGACCACGCGCACGTCCGGCTCGTCGGCGATGTCCGCGAAGGCCTGTGCGATCTGGGGCAGCCGGGGCCAGGCGTCACGGCGGTGCGCCGAGGCGACGACGACCCGGCGGGGATCGGTGTGCAGATCCTCCAGGGCCGGATCGCCGAAGCTTTCCTCCTGGCCGCCGGCCCACCGCAGGGCGTCGATGACCGTGTTGCCGGTGACGACGATCGACCCCTCGGACACGCCCTCCCGCAGCAGGTTCTCCCTGTTGCCCGGGGTGGGGGCCAGGTGGAGGGCGGATATCTGGGCCACCAGCCGGCGGTTGCCCTCCTCCGGGAAGGGCGAATGGAGGTGGCCGCTGCGTAATCCGGCCTCGACGTGCACGACGGGGATCTGGTGGTGGAAGCCGGCCAGCGCACCCGCCAGCGTGCTGGCGGTGTCACCGTGCACGAGCAGCGCCTCGCAGCGGATGTTCTGGAGTTCCTCCTCCAGCCGGCGCAGGGAGCGGTACGTGGTCTGCGGAAGGGTCTGACGGGGGGCCATGACCGCGAGGTCGATGTCCGGCTTGAGGCCGAACGCCCTGAGGGTGTCGTCCAGCATCTGCCGGTGCTGCCCGGTGGAGATGACGACGGGGTGGAAGCGCGGGTCCTCCTGGAGGGCCCGTATCGGGAGAGCGAGCTTGATGGCTTCGGGGCGAGTGCCCAGAACGATGGCGACGGTCCGCATGACGTCTCTTTCCTCGTGGGGACGGGCGATTGAGCGGAAGCGGGCGATCGGGGCAGCGGGCGTCGGCGCAAGGGGCGATCCGGTGCCCGCCGGTGCGCGGTCAGTGCTTCGCGGGCTCCACGGAAAGGGAGTGGCGGAAGAAGTTGCCCGGGTCCCAGCGCTTCTTGACCCGCTGGAGCCGGGGGTAGTTGTCCTTGTAGTAGAGCGTGTGCCAGGGCGTGCCCGAGCGGTTGTGGCGCGGATCGGCCATATCGCTGTCGGCGTAGTTGATGTAGCAGCCGTCGGTGCGCCCGTTGATCTCCGGGACGCCTCCGGTCTCGGCGAAGAACTCCTGGTAGAGGTCCCGGATCCAGTCCATGTAGAACCGGTCGTCCCGCTCGTCCGGCCAGAACGTCTGGAAGGTCATCTTGAAAACCGAGTCGCGCTGGGCGTTGGCCGTGGCGTCCGGTGCGACCGCGTTGACCCGGCCGCCGAATGAGAACAGCACCAGCATGGTGTCGGGATTGTGGAAGTCCGGGCGGGTCATGTACTTGTACAGCGCGGCTATCTGGTGGCCGGAGAAGTTCTCCCGCATGTAGCCGGACTTGTGCGCCGCCCGTGACATGGGGTCGGTGATGGTCGGGTTGTTGGTGCCGACCATGCGCGTCGCCTTGAGCCACGGCATCTCGCGCGGCTCCGCGAGGTTGGGCATGTACCCGATCTCCCCGGAGGCCTTCTCCATCGCGCGGGGGGCGACACCCGTGCCCGCGGTGAGTGCCGAGAGGTAGTCGTCCAGGAGCCGACGCGCCCCCGGCACGGTCGCGTCGACCTGAGTGAAGACGCTCAGGCTGCCGTGCGCCTTGGAGTTGACGTTGAACAGGCTGGACAGATGCCGGTATTCGGAGTCCGGCGCGCTGTTCGCCTCGTGCCAGGCCCCGAAGTTCTTCAGCAGCCGGGTGAAGGACGCCTCGGTGATCTCGGACCAGGGCAGGTCGACGGCGCTGACCAGGACGCTGGAGGGCGGGGAGACCAACTGGTCGCCGGGCTTGCGGCCGAAGGCGTCGGGGGACCGGAACCAGTAGCACGTGACCAGGCCGAAGTTGCCCCCGCCCCCGCCTGCGTGCGCCCACCACAGCTCACGGTTCGGGTCGTCCTCCTCCCGGGTGGCGACGACGGTGCGCACCCGGCCCCGCTCGTCGACGGTGACGACCTCGACCGCGTACAGGTGGTCCACCACGAGCCCGTGGGCGCGCGAGAGCAGACCGTAGCCGCCGCCGCTGATGTGGCCGCCCGTGCCGACGCTGTAGCAGATGCCGCCGGGTATCGTCACGCCCCAGCCCTTGTAGAGGGCCTCGTAGACGTTCAGCAGCCGGGCTCCCGACTCGACGCGGAAGGCCCGCATCCGGGGGTCGTAGTCCACGTCCGTCATCTCGGAGAAGTCGAGGATGACCTCCACCTCGGGGTTGCAGACCAGATCCGCGAAGCAGTGGCCGCCGCTGCGGACGGAGACCCGCTTGCCGGCCCGGAAGGCCGTGCGCAGGGCGTCCTCGGCCTCCTTGGTGGAGCGGATCATCCTGATGTAGTCGGGGCGCGAGACGTACCGCTGGTTGTTGCCCGTGGTCAGCAACTCGTACCGGGGGTCGTCCGGACCGATGACCGCGCCGGTCGTGCGGCCGGCGGCCCGGACGGCCGGGGCCGCCGCGGTGGCGAGCCCGGTGGCCGCCACGGTGGCGCCGCCGACGAGGGTCGCGCCACCGGCCAGCACGGAGCGCCGGTTCGGGGGTCTGTCCGTCATGAGTACCTCGCATGGTCGTCGTGACGACCGGGTTGTTCCCGGTCGGGGAGATCCGGGACGGCCGGTCCCGGTACGGAGCGCGGGCGGAGCGCCGACCGCCGGTCGAGCGCCCCGGAGAACAGGGCGACACCGAGGCCTGCCGCGGCCAGGCCCGCGCCGATCCAGTTCGGCGCGGTGTAGCCCAGCCCGTGGTCGATGGCGGCGCCGCTGAGCGAAGCGCCCAGGGCGTTGCCGAGGTTGAAGGCGGCGATGTTGGCCGCTGACGCCAGGGCGGGCGCGCCCTGGGCCTTCTGCATAACGCGCATCTGGAGCGGCGGGACGGTGGCGAAGCCCACCGCGCCGAATACCGCGATGGTCACCGCCGCCGTGACCCTGTTGCCCGAGGTGAAGGCGAACACCGCCAGCACCAGGGCCAGCGAGCCCAGCACCAGATAGAGGGTGGGCATCAGTGCCCGGTCGGCGGCCCGGCCGCCGACCACGTTCCCGACGGTCAGCCCCAGGCCGAACAGGACGAGCAGCCAGGAGACCGCCGAGGCGGAGAAGCCGGCCAGGCCCGTCATCATCGGCGCCAGGTAGGTGAACGAGGCGAAGACCCCGGCGAAGCCCAGCGTCGTCATGGCCAACGCCAGCCACACCTGGGGGAACCTGAACACCGCCAGCTCCGCGCGCAGGCCCTTTCCGGTGTCCCGGGCCTGGCGCGGTACGAGCGCGGTGATGCCCAGCATCCCGGCCGCCCCCAGGGCCGTGACAGCCCAGAAGGTGGAACGCCAGCCGAAGTGCTGCCCGAGCATCGTGCCCAGGGGCACGCCCAGGACGTTGGCGAGGGTCAGTCCGGTGAACATCAGCGCGACGGCGCTCGCCCTGCGCTCCGGGGCCACCAGACCGGCCGCGACGACGGAGCCGACGCCGAAGAACGCCCCGTGGCACAGCGCCGCGACCAGACGGCCGGCCATCAGCACACCGTACCCGGGGGCCAGTGCGCAGAGCGCGTTGCCGGCGACGAAGACCCCCATGAGCAGCAGCAGCATGGTCTTGCGCGGCAGTCTGTTCCCCGCGGCCGTCATCAGCGGGGCGCCGACCACCACGCCCAGGGCGTATCCGGTGACCAGCATCCCGGCGCTCGGGATGGACACGGACAGGTCGTCCGCCAGTTCGGGAAGCAGTCCTACGATCACGAACTCGGTGGTGCCGATGCCGAAGGCACCCAGGGCGAGCGCGAGGAGTGCCGCTGGCATGGGGGCTCCTTTCCCGGAAGGCCGGGCGACCGCCCCGCGCGAGGCGCGGTGGGGCGCGCGTCGCGCGGGGCCTGCCGCGGGGTGGTGG
>NZ_JAKMAY010000018.1:0-37495 GCF_022015835.1 Streptomyces sp. ICN903
TCCCGGTACTGGCCGGGGTAGCTGCCGGGGATGTCCCTGGGCCAGTCCTCCGGCACGATGCCGCCGACGGCGACGGTGGCGCGGCGCAGGTCGCTGACGGCCGAGTTCCAGTCGATGCCGCCGGTGCCCTCCGAGGCGCCCGCGGGAACCAGGACGGCGGCCAGGGCGAGTGCGGCGCGCGGGGTGGCGGGGGCCTCGGGAGTGGCGGCCGGGGTGCCCTGGACGATCTCCACGGCCGCCTCGGTGCGGCCGGAGGAGGTGTCCTGGGTCTCGTCGTACACCCGCAGCACCACCAGGTCGATCCGGGGGTTGTCGGGGTCGCCGTCGGCGAAGGTGACCGGGGTGTACTCGGTGAGGGCGACGGGGTAGGCGCCCGCGGACTCGTCGCCCTGGACGACGGCTCGGCCGGAGGCGACCGTGGCGGTCATGCCGGCGGACTGGCCGTAGACGTAGAGCCCGGACAGCGCCCACGCGCCGTCCGGGGAGCCGGGGATCACGCCGTCGCGCGAGGCGAGCTGTCCGGCCGGGGTCATGGTGCCGGTCGGGGCCAGGCGGGTGTCGGCGCGGGACTGGCCGGCGCCGTCCTCGGTGCGGTTGAGCAGCCATGCGGTACGCACGGGCATGGGGTTCCTCCTGTGGATCGTGTGGATCGTGGTGGGTTGTTGCGGTGCGGGTGCGGCGGCGGGCCGCCGGTCACCAGTGGGCGTCGCGCCAGCGCACGGTGGCGGTGGCGCCGGGGCCGGGGCCGGGGCCGTTGTCGCCGGAGCGGAAGGCCAGCGGGGTGGCTCCGGGCTCCAGCAGGAACAGCTGCTCGGGCGCCGAGCGGGCGGTGGCGGTGTACAGCCGGGAGGCGGTCCCGTTGAGGACGACCGTCCCCGCCTGGGTGTCCACGGTCAGTACCTCGCCGGCGGCGAGGGTGATGCCGTAACTCAGCCGCAGCCCGTCCGTCAGCCGGGTCAGCGACGGGCGGTGCACCGGGCCGCGGAACTCGATCACCGGGTGCGCGGCCGTCTCCCCGGAGTTGTGGGCGGTCACGGTGCCGGTGGATCCGGTGGTGCCCCAGTCCAGCGGCCAGGCCAGGCCGGCCTCCGGCCCGGTGTCCGGCCCCGGCTCGGGGGCGCCCGGAGCCGTCCAGGCCAGGCCGCTCTCCGGCTGCGGCAGGCGCAGTACGGCGCGCTGCTCCCGGACGCCGAAGCGGCGCGGGTCGGTGGCCACCCACTGCAGTTCGGCCCTGGCCGCGCCCTGCACCACGTAGCCGCGGTCCTGGGGGACGACGCGGCGGCTGACGCGGGCGCGGCAGGCCAGCGTCTCGCCGTGCAGCCGTACCGCCAGCCACCGCTCGCCGCCGTCGGGGACGGTGGCGGCGCGGAAGCCGCGCATCGTGCCGCGCGCCTGCCCGGCGGTGTCCGGCAGCAGCCAGACGGTCGCCGAGACGGTGCGGGGCTTGGCCCATCGTGCGCCGGGCCAGGCGCCGTGGCGGTCGGGCAGGGCGACGTCGCCGGTCTCCAGGTCCGGCAGGTCGTCCCAGCCGGTGATGCCCTTGGCGTCGATCTGGTAGGGGGTGCCGGGGCCGAAAAGAGCCCCGGCCCACTGGATCTGCCCGTCGCGGGTGATCAGTGAGCCGGGGGGAGTGTCCTGGCCGTTGTGGAGTTGTCCGGTGTCGATCACGTTCGTTGTCCTCGCTTCCTGTTCACGGTGCCGCTCCCGTCCCCGCGACCGGCACCGCGGCGCCCGGCTGCGCGGGGCGGGCGGGGTGGGCGGTGCGGGCGAGGAAGAGCAGGTCGTCGGCGACGCCCAGCGGCCCGCGTTCGGCGGGTTCGGTGTAGTGCTCGATCCGTCCTCCCCGCATCCGCGCGGAGGCGGTGTGGCGGGCGGCGCGGTCCATCAGCCGGCGCAGCGCGGGCAGCGGCAGTACGGCCTCGGCCTCGCCCGCCTCGGCCACGACCGCCGGAACTCCCCCGCGCCGGGGCAGGACGACGCCGCCCGCGGCCAGTTGCGGGATCCTGGAGATGTTCACGCCGAACTTCTTGCCGAGGACGCTGAAGCTGAGGCTGTTGAGGCCGTCGATCAGCCAGTTGGCGAAGGCGATCAGCCCGTTGATGGGCGCCTTGAGGACGTGCAGCACCAGCTGCATGCCCGACTCCAGGAACCCGGCGATCCCGCCCAGGACGCGGCGCGTCGCTCCGGCGACCCGGTCGAACCCCTTGCGGGGCCCGGTCGTGAGCCAGTTCAGCGCCGAGCGGACGGCGCCCCTGATCCGGCCCATGGTGCGGCCGGCGATCGAGCGCAGCGCGCCGCCCGCCGAGGAGACGGTCCGCCGCATGGTGCCCATGGGGTCGCGCACCATGTCCGCCAGCCACTTCACCACCGCGGTGACGACCGTGAGGTAGCCCCGTACGTAGCCGGTGGCGATCTTCACCACCGTCCGCACGGCGGGCTCGATCACCTTGGCGACCGTCCGCACGCCCTGCGTCAGGGCCGCGCTGCCCTGCTGGATGATCCGCTGCCCGGCCTCGGACCGCGCGGCGGCGTCGACCAGGTAGAGGACCAGCGGGGCGACCAGGGAGAGCGCCAGCCCCCAGGGGTTGGCCTTCATCACGGTGTTGACCAGTTTCATCACCCCGGCGCCCAGGCGCAGTCCGACGCCGAACACGCCGCCGAGCCGGCCGAAGAGGCCGGCGCCCTTGGAGATGCCGCCGGAGAGCGTCGCCGCCTGCGCCGCGCCGCTCCTGATCCGCTTCAGCTCCCGGCTCGCGGCGGCCGTACGCGGCCGGGCCGCGGTCAGTTGCGGGTGCGCGGCGCCCGCCCGGCGTCCCAGGCCCGCCAGCCCCTGGCCGGCGGCCCCGGCCGCGGGGAGCGTGCGCCGCAGTTCGGCCGCGGAGCGCTGGGCGGATCCGCGTACGGCCGCCGCCGCCCGCTGCGCGGCCCGCACCGCCCGGGTGTTGGCGGCCAGGGACTGGCGGGCCTGGCCCAGCGCTCCGCCGAAGCCGGTGAACGCGGGTCGGGCCAGGGCCAGTTGGTTCAACGGCACGGCCCTCCACCTCCTTCCGTCCTCCCCGTCCTTTCCGTCCGCGGGCGTGGTGCGCGTCCGGTCCTCATCCGCGGGCCTTGGCCAGGAGCATCAGCGCGTCGGCGGTCCGCTGCGGGTCGCCGGCCTCGGCGGCGTAGTAGTGCTCGATGTGCAGTCCGCCGGCTCCGGCCGCCGCGGCTCCCGTGCCGTAGGGACCGGGCGCACCCCGTGCCGCCCGGGTGGCGGTCCGTCCCAGCAGCGATTCCAGCTTGGACAGCGGCAGTACGGCCTCGGCCTCTCCCGCCTCGGCGAGGATCGCGGGCACGCCGCCGGAGCGGGGGGTGACGACACCGCCCTCGGCGAGCCTGGGGATGGTGGGCAGGCTGACGCCGAAGGTCTTGCCGCCGACCATCGGCACCCAGCCGGGGATCGACACCTTGATGCCGTTGATGCGCCGGATCGCCCGGTTGATGATGTCGATGACGCCGTTGACCGGCCCTCTGACGCCGTTCTTGACCTTGCCGAAGGCCCGTGAGGCGATGCCGGAGAGCCGGCCCCAGATCTGGCTCATCCTGTCCCGCACGGCGCGGAACGCGGCCGGAATCGTGGTCCTGATCCAGTTGACGACGGGCTGGACGACCTTCCTGATGCCGTTCATCACGGCGCCGATGGTGTTGCGGACGGCCCGGACGGCCGTGGTGATGACGGCCTTCCAGATGGCGAAGTAGGTCCTGACGACCTTCACGATGGCCTTGACCACCACGGACACGGCCGTCCTGATGCCGTTGAAGACCGACTTGAAGATCCTGCCCAGGCTGCTCAGCAGCGGCCCGATGACCTTCATGGCCTTCTTGAGGACCTCGCCGACCACGGTGAAGACCTTCTTCATCACCCGCTGCATGGTCTTCGACTGGGTGGCCATCGCGACGATCTTCTCGATGACCGGTGTGAGCAGCGAGAGCAGCATCCCGAAGATGTTGCCCTTCATCTCCTTGTTGAGCTGCTTGAAGCCGCCGGAGGCCTTCTTGGCCCCCTGCTGCATCCGCGTCATCTGCGGGCCGCTCTTGGCGGCCTCGCGGCCCAGCTTGGAAACGGAGAGGGCGGCCTGGTCGGCCGCCCTCTTCATCGTCGTCAGTTCCTTGTTGGTGTTTCTCGCGCCGGTGGTGATCCGCGTGACGCTCCGGTCCGCGGCGGCCGCCTGCCGGCCCAGGCCGGTCGCGGCCCGTCCGGCCGTGTCCGAGGCCGATTTGAACTGCCGCAACGTGCCCGAGGCCCGTTGCAGCGCACTGCTGAGTGACATGGGTCTCCCTTGGGGCTGGTGACACGATCTCGCCGGGGGCCGGACAGGCGTGTCCGGTCCGGCCGGTAGGTCTTCGGCGGGAGGTCCGTCCCGGCCACTGCCTTCGCCGATCACCCGGGTGGGGTCTGGGCCTCTCCCCGCCCGTCGACCGGACCGAACGCACCGGCGTATCAGCGGGATGCCGACTGGGGTGCCGCGCCTCCCCGAAGACGCGGTACGCGGAGGTGAGCCGAACACGAACGCGAAGGCCTCGCGCGGTCGGGCCCGCCGTCCTGGGCGCGCCAGGACGGTGTTTCCCCGACTCGGCAGGAACGCCGTACCGAAAGAGCCGCTCCCCGGCAGACGTCTCAGGAAAGCGCGGCAATCAGCCGGTTGATGTAGAACTCGAGGTTGCGGACTTGGGCCGCCACCTGTCTGGTGGTGGTCTCGCCGGAAAAATCCAGCGGTCGGCGGGGACCGACGCCTTGCACCGCTCTGGCCGTCGCCGCCTGGCGGGTCCTGGCGCTCCTGGCCGATGTGTCGGCCCGCCCGGCGACGGTTCGCACCTCGTCCACTTTCTCCCCCAAGACCTTGATCTTGGTGTCGTGCAGTTCGAGCTGAAGCTCGATACCCGAGAAACGGCGCTCCAGCTCACGCTCGGTGCGCAGCGCCTGCGAGGTCCAGCCGAACTTCCTGTCCAGATAAGAGTCGATCCTCGGGGAGAAGTCCTTGATCGTTGGGATTTCCGCTTTTACGGGTGAAAACCCCAGTGACAGTACGTTTACCCCACTCGCGACCAGAGCGCCGGTGACGGCCGCTCCGATCGCCTCGGGTTTGAGCGCGGTCTCGGCGTGTTCAAGGAGCTTCGCCTTCTGTGCAGCGTCTGTCTTGAGCGCCTCGACGTCCTTTTCCACACGCTCAAGACGCGTGCTCGCGGTTTCCTGTTTCTCGGTCGGGGTCGACATCGCACCTCTCTGTTGGGTCTAATGGGCAGCGGCCGGCCCAGGGGCGGCCTGCCCTGCTGAAGGTGGTATCAACGACATGCCAGAGAGAGCGGCCTCCGTCCGGCCGACGTTCGCCACCTACGCGTTGATGGCGATGCTCACCGGAATCGCTGCCGCTCTACTGGGGGCGGTCTACCTGATTTACCGCGAAATGGTGGTCACGGGAGGGTGCGGATCGCGGTACTCGGGCGTCGCCTGCTCCATGGAGCAAACGACGCAGATCGTCGCGGCGATATTCCTCCTGCCCATCTCCATGCTGTACACGTTTTTCCTGAACTGGGTCGTCTTCCGCCCGTACCGGAGGGGGCACGAGGCGTACCGGCTCATCGTTCCGCTGCTCCTCGCCGCGGATGCGACGGTGCTTTTGACAGCGGCTCACCCGGTGGGTGGGTCGGTTGCTTTGGCCGCGGCCGCGGGCCTTCTCCTCGTGTCCGGAAAACCTGTGGGCGTGCGCGGCATGGTGTGGGGACTGAGCAAGGAGCGGTTCACGGCCCTGGTGGCCGATCCCGAGGGAAGGCCCTTCTCCACGGGTCAGAACCTCCTCCTGTTGTGTGCCAACACCGTCGGAACGGCTGCGGGGTTGACAGCCGCTCACCGTTTCGTCGCAGCGCTCACCTGACCCCTCTCCCCGGGAGCCTCTCGACGAGCGCGCCGCCGACCTCCGCCGTTTACCGGATACGGCGGACGGACCACCGTTCCGTGTCGAACTCCAGGCGGCCCGGCCAGGGAACGGTGATCACCTCGACGGCCTCGGAGCCGGAGACCTCGATCCCCTCGGAGGCACCGAAACCGTGGTGGACCGGGGAGCCCGCGCGGCCACCGCCGTCCCAGGTCACCTTCACGCGCTTCGGCCCCCGGCCGAGCCGGGCGCCTCTCCTTCCCGGGGCGTTGATAGGTTCGAGAGATGTTCCCGGTGCTGGGAATCGCGGCTTCCATGCTCACCCTGTACATACTGCAGCGCGGGGTTCGGCACCTCGTGTTCACCGTCCGGGAACGGAACAGGGCCCGGTTCGGCGAGACGACCACCGGCGTGTGCGTCGGCCACCAGCGGACGAGACACGGAGCCGTGATCGGCGTGGTGCGCTACGAGGACACCGGGGGACGCACCCGCGAGGCGCTCACCGGGCCCGGCACACGCCCTCCGCCGAAGGTGGGGGAGACCGCGCTCGTCACCTACAACCCCGGGAATCCGGCGCACCGGGGAGTCGTCAACGGCGAGCTCGGTCCGGTCATCGCGGACGTACTCGACGTGTCCAGATTCTTCATCGGCGCGGGCGTCGCGGCCGGCTCCTCCTTCGTCTTCCTCCGGGCAGCCGCCTCCGGGGTCTAGAGCGGCCACCCCCTCACCCGGCCCGCTCGCCCCCGGCGGCCTCCATCGCGTCCTGCCAGCCGGCGGCGTAGGCGCGGGCGTCGCGGGCGTCCAGCTCCGCGCGGACCGCGAGGAGCAGTTGCTCCGCGGCGGGCCCGTCCAGGCGCCGGAATATCCCGCCCAGCAGTCGCTGGAGCTCTCCGGCGGCCTCCGCGCGGGTCGTGTCCTGGCCGGTCTCGTAGCTCTCCGTCGCCACCCCTATCACCCTCTCCGGCTCGTGATGCCATATGACCTGCTTGGATGCGTACACGGGGGTCACGGGCGCGCAACGGAGGTGGGGGTGTTGCGTACCCAGCGTCATCATACGGCCGCACCGAGCAAAAAATCGAACACAGTTTCGTTTTGGTACGGACCGGAGCCGTCCCCGCCCGCCGGGAAGCGGGCGGGGACGGCCCGCCGGCGGCCTCCTTCAGCCGAAGAAGCGGGCCAGCTCCCGCGCGGAGGGGCCGGAGACGGGCGCGCGCTCCGGCTCGGCGCCGGGCGTGTCGCCCAACTCCCCTTCACCCGAACCCCGTTCCCGAGGTTCCGGCCCCTCCGACCCCTCCGACCCCTCCGGCCGCTGTCCGGGCCGGGGGACCGGCTCCGGGTACTCCGGCGGCTCGTCGTCCTCGTCGCGGTGGAGCGCGGCCGTCATCCAGTTCGCCGCCGCCAGATGGTCCACGGCCGCGGCCAGCAGGTGCTCGGCCGCGCCCCACTGGGCCGCCTCCCCGTGGTCGGCGAGGTTGACCGCGCTGTCGCGCGGAAGGTGGCGGATCAGGACGGCCAGGCGGCGGGAGGAGAGCCCGCCGCGGTACCAGTCCAGGAGATCGACCCCGTAGTACCGGAGCAGGTCGGCTTCCAGTGCCTCGGCGTGTTCGTCGACGAACGCGTCGAGGCTCAGCCTTCCCCCAGGCCGAGCCCGGTGGCCTTCCCGTACGCCTCCAGGATCGCGGCGACGTCCTGCATGGAGACGTCGTGCCGGTCGAAGCGGTCGAACTGCTCCTCGCCCAGCAGCAGGCGCAGCAGGCCGTCGATGTCGTTGTCGTCCAGCTCGCGCAGGGCGCGGGCGGTACGGCGGCTGAGCTCGCCGGGCATCTCGAAGGTGTCGCCGTCGATGGTGAAGGTCCAGGCGCGGCCCAGGGCCTCCGTGCGCTGGGCGCGTGCGGCGTTGACGTCGAACGTGGTCATGTCTGGTCGGCTCCTTGCCGGGGTGTCGGGGTGTCGGGGTGTCGGGGTGTCGGGATCGGGACGGAAGCGGAGGGCGCCGGGCCCGAGGGCCCGGCGCCGGTGCTGTGCTCGCTGTGCTGTGCGGTCCAGCCCGCGGAACGGATCAGGCCGCCGGGGCGGTGCCTGCGAAGTCGGGGTCCTTGACCAGCCAGGTGGCCAGCGGGGTGGCGGCGTCGACCGCCATCGCCGTGAAGGTGACGCCGAGCTTCAGCGAGCCCTTGCGGTTCATCTCGACCTCGTCGGTGTCGGTGACCTGGCCGCGCGGCAGGACGAAGCGGTAGACGACCTCCTCGCCGTCGGTGAACTCCAGGCCCAGCGACCGCTCGTCCGGGATCGGGTCGGAGAGCACGTCGTACTGGTACACGCCCGATCCGGTCGCGGTCTCCCTGACCTCGCCGCCGCCGAAGTACAGCGGCAGGGTGTCCGGGTTGAACTGGAGCATGCTGAACTTCACCGTCATGTCCCGGTCCTCGTAGATGAAGCGGGCCGGGCCGACGGACTGCCAGGTGTCGACCTGGGAGGTCTTCTCCTTGCGGCCGAACTTCACGCCGTCGGAGCTGGTGTAGCCGACGTCGGTCCAGCCGGTGCCCCACTCGGAGGCGGTGTCGGCCGGAGCGGCGGTGCCCAGCGGGGCGACGAGGATGCGGCCGTTGCCGGCCACGCGGATCTGGTTGGGGTTCATACCTGCCATGTGAGGCGACTCCTCGGTTCGGAGCGCGGATCGCGTCTCCGCGCTCGTGCGAAGGGCCCCGCGCTTCGTGCGGGGCCCTGTTACGGGGTGGTGCGGTGGGGCGGCGTGACGGTCGTCAGGCGGCCTGGGCCGGGGTGAGCGACAGCCGCACCGTGGTCAGGTAGCGGTTGGCGTCGAGCCGGTTGTAGTCGGGCAGCCAGCGGACGCCGTCCGCCTCGACCACGTCGGTGACCGTGGCCGTCCCGTGGGTGGTGCCGCGCAGCCGCAGCAGCGCGGCGCGCATGCCCAGCGAGTCGGTGTGGGCCGTGGTCTTGTCCGGTCCGTAGACCTCGAGTTCCACCAGGGGGTTGTCGAGGTGGAGGTCGTCGACCCACGCCCCGCCCACCCGGGAGACCAGCACCACGCGCTGGGTTCCGTCGAAGCCGGCCGGCGGGACGTTGTCCACCGTCACTCCGGTGAGCTCCGGGCGGTCGCCGAGGAAGTCGACGATCAGACGCTCGACGTCCGGGAACGCCAGCAGCGGATCAACCACGCGCCTCCTCCTTCCTTGAAGAGGGCGGGCGGGCCGCAGGGCCCGCCCATGACGAACGGCGGGCAGCGCCCGGGATACGGGCACAGCTCCGCCGCTGCTTCCAAGTGTGAACCAGATCGTGCGAGCGCGCAACTAGTAAGAGGCGAGAACTTTCCGGAGAACCCGCGTCGCACCGTCCGGGAGCGGACGTGAAGCACGGGAAGGAGCTCCGCGACCGGCCGATGACGGCCGTCGGCGACGGCTGCCGCCGACACCCGCACAGGCCTCCGGCCCGGCCCCGCGGGAGAGCGGGACCGGGCCGGAGGGAGGGGTCGCGTGGCGGCGCGGCGGTCAGGCGCGGCGGCGCGAGGGCGGCTCCGCAGGACCCCCTTCGGGCAGGAATTGGCTCGCCACCCTGACGAACATCTCCCGCTGCGCGGCCGGGATGCCCAGCAGCTCGGCGGCGCGCTCCAGGGTGAGAGGCTCCTCCGCCCCACTGTTCGCGGAGCCCTTGGCGGACGGCGGCAGCGGCAGCTCCTCGTCGGTGAGCTGACCGGAGCGGACGAGCATCTCCCGCACCGGAACCCTCAGCACCCGGGCGAGCCGCCGCATGGTCTCCAGATCGGGCATGCTGTGCCGCTGCAGCAGCCGGGTGATCGCCGCGCGGTGCACGCCGGCGGCGTCGGCGAGCCGCGACTTGCCGCCGCCCCGCGGGCTGTCGATGTCGTAACCCCGCTCCCGGATCAGCCCTTCGATCCAGGACGCGAAAGCTTCCAGATCCTGTGCTGCGGCCATGACTCGCCCCCTTCGTGGGCCCTCAGCATAACGTGCTTTCGCGCGCGGCATTACGTGCTATCGAGCACGAAATGGCGGACGGAGCGGGATCCGGCGAATATTTGTTGCGCGCCAGCACGCAACATAGGATCATATGGTCCGCACCCAACAGCGCTACGCACCGAGGGAGTCGCCCATGGCACCCGCCACCCGCACACCGACCGGCACCGGCCGCCGCGATCCGTTACGGAACCGGCCGGCGCCGGCAGAGAAGGAGGAGGCCGCGTGAGTGACACCGTCCGTACCGAGACCGCCCGCCGGCTGGACGCACTGCGCCGCCAGTTCCCCGAGCTCCTCGCCGAACTGGCGCCCGGCGGCCGCAGCCCGGCCGTACCCGGCCCGGCCCCCGGCCCCGCCGGGGGCTCCCGGTCCACCGCCCCGCTGCGCCTGCACATCTCCGACGCCATCCGCGACATCACCGACGGCGTCACCGAGCTGGAGGAGGCCGTGCACGACAGGCTCGGCCTCCCCCGCCCGCAGCGCGCACGGGTCCCCCGGCGGATCGGGCGCCTGCTGGGCCTGCTCGACCGCATCGGCCGCGACGCGGTCCTCGCCGAGCACGTCCTGGACGAGGCCCGCAGGATGGGCCGCCGCTGCTCGCGGGCGCTGGGCGGGAGCGAGGCGGTGACGGCCGTGGACGGGCGCTGTCCGTGGTGCGGCTCCGTCTCCCTGCGCGCCTTCCCCGAGCGCCGGGCCGTGCTGTGCATCAACCCCGGCTGCCGCTGCGACGACCCCGGGTGCGGCTGCCGCACCGACCCCGCCCACCGGCACTCCTGGCCACAGCACGGCCCGCCGGACGGCCCGCGGGGCGGTGGCGCCTGATGCTGGTCACCGCGGCGATGGCCGCCCGGGAGGTCTCGGTCACCCCGGCCACCATCCGCAAGTGGGTGCAGCTCGGCCGCCTCACCCCGGCGGGGCGGCAGGGGCGCGCCCTGCTCTACCGCCTGGAGGACGTCTTCGCCGCCGAACGCTCCGCGCGCCGGCCCGGCGGGTGACCCGCCGGGCCGGCGGCGAGGACTCCCGGCCCGGTCTCCCGGGAAGGTCCCGCCGTCATCCCCAGTCGGCCGCCGTCGCCGCCACCGCCTCGGCCGTACGTGTCCTGCGCTCCTCGTCGTCGCGGACGCTCCGGCTGAACTCCAGGTGCAGAAAGGGCACTTCCTCGGCGGCGGCCCGCCGCCCCTGACGGTTGGAGCGTCCTTCCAGGGGGCATCGCCGGGCCCAGGCCCGGCACACCTCCAGCCCTCCGTCCCGCAATTCGCGGGCCAGCCCGCGGGCCTCTTCGCGTCCGTCCTCGCCCCTGCCGGTCGAGACGATCGCGTCGTACGCCGGCGCGGAGTCGTCGGCGAAGCCGTGGACCTGGATGCCGGGCATGCCCCGATCGACCAGTTCGCCGCAGACCGCGTGGAAGACGGTGTCGACGCGGTGGGCGACGTCCGCCTCGTCGCCCCGGCCCGCCCTGCGGTGCGCCCCCGCCAGGACCAGGACACCCCCGGGCGCCCCGCGCAGAACGGCGACCCCGAGCCTCTCGGTGTCGTGGTCGGCCACGGGGTGGGGGACCTGGACGGACCAGCGGGGCGGACTGTCCAGGTCGATGTAGACCCGGCCCCAGCCACGGCCGGTTCCGGCCCCGCTCCCGTCGCTCTCGGCGATCTCGGCGTACCTTCGGCCGGTGGCCCGGTCGGTCAGGGTGAGCATGCCGTATCCGACGGACGACAGTCGCCTCGCGGCCTCCTCCCGCCGCCCGTCCAGGAGCAGCCCGACGCCGTCGGCCACGGCCCGCCGCTCGTCGCGCGCCGGCGGCCGGTAACCGCCGTGCGGGCCGAACGCGGAGGTGAACGAGGTGACGTGCCGCTCCAGGTCGGCCCGGATCTCCGGGCCCTTCGGCGCGGCCGGAGCGTGCGGCTGCCGCGACAGCGTGGCGATCGTCACGCCTCCCGCCAGCAGGGCCATGACCAGCACGGTTGTCAGAATCGTTATTTTCTTGGCGGAAAAGGCCTTCATCGTAAGATAAAAATACCGGCGTGATACGACGCCCCGGCCGCCTGCGCGCCCACCACCTCCCCCTCCTCCTCGCACTCGCCGCGAGCGCCCTGACCGCGTGCGGCGCCGACGGGCAGGACGACGGCAAGCCGGCGGCGGGAGGCCGGTCCTTCAGCGTCGCCGCCGCCGGGGACATCCTGATCCACACCCAGCTCGTGGACCAGGCCGCCAAGGACGCCAAGGCCACGGGCGAGGGGGTGGCGGGCCTGGACTTCAACCCGGTCATGGCGGGGATCAAACCGGTGATCAGCAAGGCCGACCTGGCGATCTGCCACATGGAGCCGGTCGTGGGCACGCCGAAGGGCCCCTTCCAGAGCTACCCGGACTTCCTCGTCCCCCCGCAGATCACCACGGCGATCCGCGAGGTGGGCTACGACACCTGCTCGACCGCCTCGAACCACACCCTCGACCACGGCCCGGCGGGCGTGAAGCGGACCCTGGACGCCCTCGACGAGGCCGGGGTGAAGCACACCGGCTCGGCCCGCAGCCGTGAGGAGGCGGAGAAGCCGCTGATCATGGACGTCAAGGGCGTCAAGGTGGCCCAGCTGTCGTTCGCGTTCGGCTTCAACGGCCGGGAGATACCGCAGGACAAGCCCTGGATCACCAACCGGACCTCCTTCAAGGAGATCGCCGCCGCGGAGCGCGCGGCCCGCTCCGCGGGAGCCGACGTGGTGATCCTCAGCATCCACTGGGGACGCGAGCACCAGCCCAACCCCAGCACCTCGCAGCTGAAGCTGGGCCGCCGGATCGCCGAGGAGACCGGCATCGACCTGGTGATCGGCCACCACGCGCACGTCGTTCAGCCGATGGAGAAGGTGAACGGCACCTGGATCGCATACGGACTCGGCAACCAGCTCGCCCGGCACGACGTCCCGACCGGCCTCACCGAGGAGGGTGTCATCGGCTGGTTCGAGTTCACACAGCGGGGTGAGGAGTGGGACGTGGCGGCTCGCTACGTGCCCACCCTCGTGGACATCCCGCCGGACGCGGAGGAGGACTCCGGCGCCGCGGCCGAGGGGGCCGAGGGGGAGGAACAGGTCTCGGACCACCGCCTGGTGGACGTGGCCGCGGCCCTGCGGAACGGGGACGGACTGACCGACCAGCAGCGCTCCCGCTACCGGCTCGCCTTCGAACGCACCGAGGGCACCATGCTCAACCGGGGTGCCGCCGAGGACGGTCTCCGGCCTCTGCGGGGCCTCCCCGGCTGACCGGCTCCGGCGCCGCCACCCGAGACGGGTGGATCACACTTTCGGAAGCCGTACAACCTTACGACCGATGCGTGAGTCGTATGCGGTCGGTGCATCACGACGCTCTTTTCGGCGTGGCACACCCATCCCCCCGTAATCTCCAGGAGAGGAGCGTCCGTCGTGGCCGCTTCGCAGCCGAAGCGGCGGCAGAAGGCCCGCCGAAGAGCTGACATGTCGCTGCTCGGTGGTATACGGCCGCCCATCGCGATCCTCGCGGCCCTGCTGCTCTCCGTGGCCGGAGTCACCGCCTTCAGCCTCGGCCGGGTGGGGCAGGACACCGTCTCCGAGGCCGTGCTGACGTCCCAGCAGCACTTCGCCGAGGACGGCGCCATCGCACTGCGCGCCTCCCTGGACGAGAGCGTCACGGACCTCAACCGGGCGGCCGCCCTCTTCAACGCCGGCGAGCCGGTCACACCCGACGCCGTCCTCGACAAGATCGGCAGCGTCTACCAGAAGTGGCGCGGTACGGCGATCATCGAGATCGAGTCGGGCAAGCTGCTGGCCGCCCGTGGCGAGACCCTGCCGCTCACCGCGATCGACCGCGGGAAGCTCGCCGAGGAGAACGGCCTGGCCCCCCGCATGGTCCGGCTGGAGAACGGCGAGACCAGGCTGCTCTCCCTGACCCTGCTGTCCTGGGAGGGGCAGCCCCAGCAGCTGCTGATCGCCTCCAGCAGCCTGAAGTTCCCCGGCATCAGCCTCGGCAAGTTCCGCGCCATCGCCGTCCTCGACTCGACGGGCGCGATCCTCAGCAGTGACGGCATCCCCGAGCCGGAGCAGGTCCTCACCGACCTCCAGCGCGAGGAGGTCGAGCACTCCGAGAAACAGCTCGCGGCGTTCTCGAAGGCCGCCACCGAGAAGGCCGGCGGGCACCCCCTGAAGACCAAGGAACCCGGTGCCGGCGGCTTCCTCGGCGTCAGCGGGAGCATGACCGGCGACCGGTACATGGGTGAGCGCTTCGTGGCCGGCTACGCCACTCTCGCCGCCCCGCAGCCCGGTGAGAGCACCGTCGCCACCGGACTCGGCCTGACCGTGGTCTCCATGGTCGGCGTCGCCGAGGACCCCACGCGCACCACCGACACGGTCTTCGGGCTGATCGCCGCGGCCGCCCTGCTGGTCATCGGGGCCCTGGCGGTGGCACTGCTGCTGGGAACCGTGCAGCGGCCCCTGCTCCGGCTCTTCCTGGAGAGCCGCCGCCTCACCCGCGGGGACCTGCACCGGCCGGTGACCGTGCCCAGATTCGGGGAGACCGCCCGGATCGGCCGCGCCCTGGAGCGGCTGCGGCTCCAGTTGCTGAACGCGGGCCGCGAGGGCGCGGAGTCCGCGCCCCCGCCGGGACGCGCCGCCGGACGGTTCGGCATCCGCGCCATGCTGTCGGTCTGCGCGGTTCTGCTGCTGCTGTGGTCCGCCCCGATGGTCCTGCTGCTCAACCGGGCCGACTCCACCGCCGTCATCCCCCAGCAGCTCGTCAACGACCAGCGGGAGCGGACCGACACCCTGACCGACCGGGTCCGGCGCGCCCTCAACGAGGGCCATGCCGACCTGGTGTCGGTGGCCTCCCTGATCGGCGACCGCACGGCGGCCAAGGACATGGCGGAGGTTCTGGAGCGGACCGCCGAGGAGCACCTGCGCTACCGGGCGCTGTACGTCCTCGGCGCCGACGGACAGGTCCTCGCCCGCGCGGGCGAGGAGCCCCGGCACCCGGCCGGCGAGGGCCCCGCCGCCGAGGCGATCACCGTACTCGGCGAGGGCGGCAAGGAGCCGGTCATCACCGGCTACGCCGAGGTGCCCGGCCGTGAGGGGGCCGCCGTGGTGGGCGAGTTCCGGATCGACTTCCTCAACTCGCTGCTCAAGCGGCCCGGCCTGGGCGAGGTCCGGGTCGTGGACGCGGAGCGCCGGGTGATCGGCGGGAACACCGGCTACCGGGCCTTCCAGAAGCTGCCGTCCCGGCGGCTGGACGCCCTCGTGGAGGGCACCAACCAGCAGGTGGGCATGAGCCCGCGCCCCAGCAGCGTCCTGTACCGGGGCGAGGACGGCACCCAGATGGCCGCCGCGGCCCCGTTCGTCGGCGGAGGCGCGGCCAAGCCGCTGGGCTGGACGGTGGTGAGCTGGCAGTCGGCCGCCGGGCTGGACATCCCCGAGTACACCTTCCAGAACCGCACCGTCCTGGCCGGCCTGCTCGGCCTGACCGCGGCCGCCGCCTGCCTGGGCTGGCTCCACATCGTGGTGGCGCGCCCGCTGCGCGAACTGGCCCGCCAGGCGGAGGCCCTGGCCGACGGGGACCACCGCACCGTCCTCTACCCGCGCCACCACGACGAGGTCGGCGCCGTCGTACGCAGCCTGGAGCTGATCCGGCAGACCCTGCAGGAGCAGCGCAGACGGGACGGCGCCGCCGCGCCGGGCCCGGTGGGAAGGAACTGATCACCCGTGCTCTTCCTCTACGCCGTCCTGGTGACGTGCGGTGCCGTCCTCCTGCTGGCGGGCATCGTCGAACAGCGGCGGCACTTCGCCAACCTGGAGCACATCCCCGCCCGGGTGCTGGTCAACGGCATCCGCGGCAAGAGCTCCATCACCCGGCTGTGCGCGGGCGCGCTGCGCGGCGGCGGGCTCACCACCGTCGCCAAGACCACCGGCACCGCGGCCCGGTTCATCCACCCGGACGCCACCGAGGAGCCGGTCTACCGCAAGTTCGGCATCGCCAACGTGGTGGAGCAGATCGGCATCGTCCGGCGGGCCGCCGCCTACGACCCGGACGCCCTGGTGATCGAGTGCATGGCCGTCATGCCGGCCCTGCAGGAGATCAACCAGTCGAAGCTGATCCGCTCCACCATCGGTGTGCTGTGCAACGTGCGCGAGGACCACCTCGCCGAGATGGGGCCGACCCTCGACGACGTGGCGCGCTCGCTGTCGCGCTCCATGCCCGAGGGCGGCATCTGCGTGACCGCCGAGAAGGAGCGCTTCGCCATCCTCCAGGAGGAGGCGGACGCGCGGGACTGCAAGCTGGTCTACGCCGACCCCGACACCGTCACGGACGAGGAGCTGCGCGGCTTCAGCTGGTTCACCTTCAAGGAGAACGTGGCCATCGCGCTGGCCGTCGCCGAACTCCTCGGCGTGGACCGGAAGACCGCGCTCCAGGGCATGTACGACGCGCCGCCGGACCCGGGTGTGCTCTCCGTCGAGCGGTACCGCACCGCCGACGGCAAGCGGCTGCGGTTCGCCAACGTCTTCGCGGCGAACGACCCCGAGTCCACCTTGATGAACATCAACCAGCTGCTCGACCTGGGCGCGATCCACCGGCCCCTGAACGTGGTGATCAACTGCCGCCCCGACCGGGTGGAGCGCAACGGCCAGATGGGCAACCTGATCCCGGATCTGGAGCCGGAGAAGGTCTTCCTGATCGGAAACCCCACCAAGAGCGCCCTGGACGCGATCCCCGCCCAGTGGCGGTCCCGTGCGGTGGACCTGGGCGGCGACCGCCGCGACCCCGAGGAGTTCATGGCCGAACTGCTCGGACAGCTGGGGCCGGACTCGTCCCTGGTGGCCATAGGCAACATCCACGGGCAGGGCGAGGTACTGCTGGAGCACCTGGCCGAACTGCCGCCCGACGAGGAGGCGGCGGCGGACGGCCCCGAGGACGCGGCGCCGGACCGCCCGGAGCCGTACACGCCCCACCTCGACCCGTACATGGCCTATCCGGACGCGTACGAGGCCCGGTACCAGCGGACGGAGCAGACCCAGCAGCTCCGGGTCCTCGAACGGCCCGCCACCCCCTCACCGCGGCCGGCGCCCGAGCCCGGGTTCGGCCCCGAACCCGAGCCCGCGCCCGCGTTCGAACCCGCGCCCGAGCCGCCGCGGGACGCCGGCCCGGCGCCCGAGCCCGGGTCCGTCCCGCACACGCCGCAGCAGCAGAGCTCCTGGTTCGATCCCCGGCCGCGCGCCCGGCAGGCACCCCGCCCCGAAGAACAGCACAGTCCTGGAGAGTCCCGTTGATCCCCGCCGTCCTCACCCCCGAGATAGCCGCTGTCGGCATCGCCCTGGGCCTGCTGTTCTCGCTGGTCTGCTACCTGACGACCAACCTCTCCCCGGGCGGGATGATCACCCCCGGCTGGCTCGCCCTGACCCTGGTGGAGGACCTCCAGCGCGCGGCGATGGTCGTCGGCGTCACCGTCCTGACCTACGTCTCGACCCTGCTCATGCAGCGCCTGGTGATCCTCTACGGCAAGCGGCTGTTCTCCGCCGTGGTCCTGACCGGCGTGACCCTGCAGGCGACCCTGGTCATCGTGCTGCAGCAGCAGTTCCCGCTGATGTACAGCAACCAGACCCTCGGATTCATCGTCCCCGGCCTGATCGCCTACCAGCTGGTCCGCCAGCCCAAGGGAGCCACCATCCTCTCCACCGGCACGGTGACCCTGGCCACCTACGTCGTCCTCACCGCCGGAATCCTGCTCGGCGTCATGCCGTCCGCCTGACCCCTGACCGGAGCTGACCTGATGAGTGCCAAGACCAAGCGCGGGTCCCGTCCCGTCCTGCACGCCGCGACGATCATCGCCCTGCTGGCGGGCAGCACGTACCTGACCGTGGAACTCCGCAAGGAGGAACAGGCCAAGGCCCCTGCCGTCCAGGCGGTCACCGACACCCCGCTGGTGAAGTCGGGTGCCGCCACGCAGACCGGCGAGCAGACCTGGGAGCGGCTGAAGAACCCCGACCGCTCCGTCCTGCGCGGCGAGCAGGGGCAGGTGCTGGCCACCTTCACCGACGGTTCCCGCACCGCCACCCTCACCGGCCCCAGCCGCACCTTCACCGAGCCGGCCAACACCGCTTCCCGGGTCGTGACCGAGAACTGGGTGCGGCTGATGCCGGAGCACTGGAAGAAGGGGGCCGAGAAGGAGAAGTGGTTCAAGGACTGGTTCAAGGAGTACTTCGGCAGTGAGGAGGACGACCTCTTCGCGATGGCCTTCCAGTACGTCGACCAGGCCCCGGTGAAGAAGGACGACGAGGGCGTCCCCTACGCGGGCGACGCCGACTTCGGCCCGATCAACCCGGAGGGTTCGGAGGGCGCCGACTACCGGCTCGAGCAGTCCGACTTCTACGACTACCTCGGCATCCCCTACACCTTCCGGGACGGCACCACGATCCAGCCGGAATCCGCGCGGTACCGGGCGATGGACTGCTCCGGCTTCATCCGCACCGTCTTCGGGTACCGCGCCCGCTACCCCCTGCGCGCGCTCGACAGCAAGGGCGACGGCCTGCCCCGCACCGCCAACGGCATGGCCCGCTCCGACCTGGGCACGGACGTCATCCCCCTCACCGGGGAGGGGCCGGAGTACCGGCGGCCGGCCTCCATCGACGTCCTCCAGCCGGGCGATCTGGTGTTCTTCTGGCTGGACGCCCGCACCAAGGAGCGTCTGGACCACGTCGGCATCTACCTCGGGCACGACACCGACGGCCACAAGATCTTCATCTCCAGCAGGGAGGAGGTCAACGGGCCGACCATCGGCGACAAGGGCGGCACCTCCCGGCTCGACGGCAACGGCTACTACGCCAAGGCCCTGCGCAGCGCCAAGCGGCTGTAGCGGCCGCTCCCGCCCGCCGACGAACGGGTGAGGCCGGGTTAGCGGGCGGTGAGCGGAGGTACTCGGAGTGCTGACCCATGAGGGGAGCGCGACGACGATGAGCACGATGCAGCGGATGGACGGACACAGGCGCGGGCACGGCCCGGGAGAGGAGCACTCCGTCGGCGAGCTGGTGGCGCGGGCCACCGCGCAGATGTCGCAGCTCATGAAGGAGGAGCTGCAGCTCGCCAAGATGGAGATGGCCGAGAAGGGCAAGCGGGCCGGAATGGGCGGCGGCATGCTCGGCGGCGCCGGGGTGGTCGCGCTGTACGCGGTGGGCGCCGGTGTGACGGCCGCGATCGCCGGTCTGTCCGTGGTGTGGCCGGTGTGGCTGTCCGCCCTGGTGATCATGGCGGTGCTGTTCCTCGTCGCCGGGGTGCTGGCGGCCCTGGGGCGGCAGCAGATGCGCAGGGCGACGCCCGCCAAGCCCGAACGGGCGCTGCGGGGCGTGCACGACGACCTGGACGAGATCAGGGGAAGGGTGCGGCGATGAGCGTTTCGAGGGACACCAGGGAAGCGCGGGTCCCGGACACCCCGGGCATCCCCGCCGACCCGGAGACCCCCGCCGAGCTGCGCGAGCGGATCGACCGTACGCGCCGGGAGCTGGGCGACACCATCGAGGAGCTGGCGGCCAAGGCCGACGTCAAGGCCCTGGCGCAGCGCAAGGCCTCGGGTGCCGTACGGGCGGGCCGGCGCAACGCCGTGCCGCTGGCCGTGGCGGGCGGGGCCGTACTCGCCCTGGCCGTGGCCGCCGTGGTGCTGCGGCGGCGGCAGGCGCCGCGGCAGCGGCAGGTGCCGCGCCACGACCCGCGGACGCCTGCGTCAGTCCGCCGCCTTGTCGAGCGTATGGCCGCGTGAGGCGTCCGGGTCCGAGCCCGAGTCCGGTTCCGGGGCCCGGCCCGGGCCCGGCTCCCGCTCCGCGGCGGTGCGGGCGGGCCCGTCCCCGCGCCGCTGCCGCCTGAGCCACCTGAGGCGCCACAGCCGCAGCCGCAGCGAACGCGGCCACTTGGCGGTGTCGCGCGGCTCCACGTACGGCTCCTCCCCCTTCGGCAGCCCGTCCGCGTACGCCCGCCGGCGGGCCAGTTCGGCGTCCAGTTCCAGGCCGAGCAGGATGGCCAGGTTCGACAGCCACAGCCAGACGAGGAAGACCACGGCGCCGGCGAGGGTGCCATAGGTCTTGTTGTACGAGCCGAAGTTCGCCGTGTAGACCGCGAAACCCGCCGAGGCGGCCAGCCACAGCAGCACGGCCACCACGCTGCCCGGCGCCATGCGCAGGCCCCTCAGCCGGGCGTTGGGGGCCGACCAGTACAGGATGCTGATCATCGCCGCGACCAGCAGCACCAGCACCGGCCACTTGGCGACCGACCACACCAGCAGCGCCTGGTCGCCCATGCCGACGGCCTTCCCGGCCTGCTCGGCCAGCCCGCCGGTGAAGACCACGATCATCACGCTGACGGCGAGCAGCACCATCAGCACCAGCGTCACGCCGATCCGCAGCGGCGTGAGCTTCCACACCGGGCGGCCCTCGGGGATGTCGAGGACGCGGTTGGCCGCGCGGATGAACGCCGCGACGTAGCCGGAGGAGGCCCACACCGCGCCCAGCAGGCTGACGGCCGCCACGAGGCCGCCGCCGCTGCCGCGCCGGATCTCGCCCACCGTGTCGCTCAGGATCTCGCGGGCCGGGCCGGGGGCGAGTTGCCGGAGGTTCTCCAGGATGTACTGGGTCGCCGTCTCGCCGACCGCGCCGAGCAGCGAGACGAGCAGCAGCAGGGCGGGGAAGATCGACAGCACGCCGTAGTAGGTGAGGGTCGCCGCCCGGTCAGGGATCTCGTCCTCGAAAAACTCCTTGGCCACGCCCCGCACGACGGACCACCACGTCTTCGCCATGGCCTTGAGGATTACCGCCGCGGGCCCGGCCATGTGCCGGCCGGGGGCACGGCTGGGTAACGGCGGGCCCGCCGGACGCGCGCGGGGCGCGGTACGGACGGCGCCTTCCGTCCGTACCGCGCCCCGCGTACGGGCCCTGCGGCCCGCGCGTCACAGGACGCGGGTCAGCCTCGTGCCCAGGTCCGGTTCGGCCAGCTCGCCCCGGACGGCCACCGGGACCTTCACCTGGCCCGGCCCGCTGCCGACGGTCAGGGTGCCGACGGTGTCGCCCGGGGCCGCCGTGTGCGGCACGCCCTTGCCGCCGTCGGTCAGGGCCAGCTCCACCTCCAGACCGGACCAGCCGACCGCCGAGACGTCCTCGGTCGCGATCAGCTGCGTACGGCCGCCGAGGCCGTCGTCCACGTAGCCCACCACGTCGCCCTTGGCGACGATCTTCTCCGACTTCAGGACCTCCTGCGCGGAGACCAGCAGCTCGCGGCTCTCGGCGATCACCGTGTCGATGATCGGCGGCTTGTGCTGCCCCAGCATCGCGCCGACGATCAGCTGCGTGGTGCCGCCGACCTCCTTCTCGCCCGCGAACAGCAGGTTGCCGCCGGCCGCGGTGGTCGTACCGGTCTTGATGCCGACCGCGCCGTTGTACGGGACGAGCCCGTTCCAGTTGCGGTGGCCGACACCGTTGCGGTCCTCGTACGAGGGCTTCTTGACGATCTCCCGGAACACCTCGTAGTCCATGACCTTCTTGCCGAGCTTGACCTGGTCGGCGGCCGTGCTGACGGTGTCCTCGCGCAGCCCGCTGGCGTCGGTGTAGGTGGTGTTCTCCATCCCGAGCTCCTCGGCGGCGGCGTTCATCTTCTCCACGAACGCCTTCTCCGAGCCGCCGGAGTCCCAGCGGGCCAGCAGCCGGGCCACGTTGTTGGCGGAGGCGATCATCAGGGCGTGGAGGGCCTCGTTGAGGGTTATCTCCTCACCCTCCTCCACCTCGACGGTCGACTCGCCCTGGGCGCTGAGCCCCGCGTCCTTCTCGGCCTGCGCGTCGACCGGGATCCTCGGCCCCTCCTCGCCCGCCTTGAGCGGGTGGTCGCGCAGGATGACGTAGGCGGTCATCACCTTCGCCACGCTGGCTATCGGAACCGGCTTCTCCTCGCCGTACGAGCCGAGGGAACCGAGCCCCTCCACCTCCAGGACGGCCTGGCCCTCGGAAGGCCATTCCAGGGCGGGCCTGTCGCCCTCGAAGGTGTGGGTGGCGGAGGCGGTGAGCACCAGCTCCGGGGCGGGCAGCGGGCGCATGAGCTGCGCGACCGCCAGAACGATCACCAGCAGCAGGACCAGCGGCGACCAGATCTTGATCCGCCGCAGGGCGACCCGCACCGGGGTCTCGGGCGGGGCGGGCTTGTTCGTCAGCTCGGCCAGCAGCTCAAGCGGCCTGTGCGGCGGCAGCGGCTGCTGCCTGGTCCGCTCGGCCTCCGGCAGCTCGGGGCCCGGCGTGTGCGGCGGCTGCTCGGGAGACACGACGGCCGGGGGCACGCGGGGGGCGTCGGCGGAGCGCAGCGGTACGAAGCGGCTCGTCCGCTCGACGTCGCTCTCCGCCGGCTCCCCGGCCTTCGCGGAGGCTCCGGCCTTCTCCGGCTCCTGGTCCTTCTCCGGCTCCTGGTCCTTCTCCGGTTCCCCGGCCTTCCCCGGGCCCTTCGGACCAGGCTCCTCGGAGGCGCTTTCCGGGCGCACCCGGAACATCGCGGTGGGCTGGTCGACCGGCCGGTCGGCCCCGGCCTCCTCACCGCCCTCGTCGTCCCCGGCCTTCTCCTCGGCCTTGCTCCCGGTGGCCCTGTCCCCGGGAGCCCGGAACACCGCCGTCGCCTGGTCCACCGGCCGGGCCCCGGCTCCCCCGTCCTCGGCGGGGTCGCGGTCCTCAGCGGAGTCGGTGCCGCCGTCCGCCTCCCCGGCCTCCTCGGCCTCCTCGGCCTCCTCGGCATCGTCGGTGCCGGCGGTGTCGTCGGCGTCCTGGGAAGCCCCGCTTCCGTCGGTCCCCGCTTCCTCTTCGGCGTCCTCGTCGGTCTCGTCGGCCCCGGCGTCCTCGCCGGTCCCATCGGTCTCGGCCTTGTCCCGGCTCCTGTCCTCGGGAGCCCGGAACACCGCCGTCGCCCGGTCCACCGGCCCGGTCCCGGACTCCCCACCGGCGGACGCGTCCTCACCGGCGGTCTCCGGCTTCCCGGTCTCCTCCGGCTCCTGCGTCTCCGGCTCCCGGACCGCCGGCTTCGCCGTGTCGCCGCCCTCGGCGGAACCGGCCTTCCCGGCCGCTCCCACCGGACCGTCGCCGTTCGGCGAGGGTTCCTCGCCACCGGTCCCGGCCTCGTCCCCGGGCGCCTCGTACAGCGCCACGCGGGGGTCACGCGCCCGCTCGGGAACCGTTTTGGCCTCTCCGGTCGTCTCCCCCAACGAAGTCTGCCGTTCCGAACTGTCGGGGGACTTGCCCGCCACCTATGCCTCCCGCTTGGTGTCGCCACTCGTCATATCAGTAAACAGTGTCCTGAACGCCGGTCCTCCCCCGGCACTCCGGCCCTGTTTCGCGGCCGTGAGGGCCCGCTAAATTGCCAGACGGTAACGACATACCTACTGGTTCCATGACAAAGCGCCCAGGCGCTCTCGACAGACCTCTGTGAGAGGGGTCACCCTGTCATGCATCCACGCGGGGAGGCATGGATGGGCAGGAGCCGCAGAACAATTCCGGAGGAGCTTCTGCTGCTGGCCCTGGACCCGGCCACGGGTACCACGGCGCAGCCGCAGTCGCTCGACCTCGGCCTGGCCGGGGCCCAGCTCGTGGAGCTGGCTCTCGCAGGACGGATAGCCCCTGACGGGGATCGCATAGCCGTGGTGCTGCCACGGCCGACCGGAGATCCAACCCTGGACTCCGCGCTGGAGCTGCTGCGCAGACGCGGCAGCCCCGTCCGCGCGGTCCACTGGATCGGCGGGCCCAGACTCGGGCTGCGCCAAACCTATCTCACACACCTGGAGCGCTGCGGCATGGTCCATGCCGTATCCAGCCAGATGTGCGGGGTGTTGCCGACGACTCGCTACCAGGCGACGGACACGGCCGTGAGCCGGGAGATCAGGGCCCGGCTCGACAACGCGATCCGCACCGGCGTACCGCCGGACCCGCGGACCGCGGCACTCGCCGCGCTGGCCCATGCGGTCGGCCTCGGCAAGCACCTCTACCCCGGCAACGAGGGACGGTCATCCCGTTCCCGGCTGAGGGATCTGATCAGGCACGACCCGATGGGCGGTCTCGTCGCGCACGCCGTGATGGACGTGCAGAACGGCGTGGCCGCACAGCCCCGGCGCACCGCTCCCGGCAGGGGCGCGGGCGGGCCGGGAGGCGGACGGGCCGCGGCGCGGTCCGCCTCGCCGCAGCCGCTCGCCGGACAGGCACGGCGGGGCGGGATGGCCCGCGCGGGCGCCCGCTGACCCTGCCGCGCCCCCACCGGCGGGCGTTCGGAAGGCACCCGGCGGACACCCGGCGGATTTCCCGAACTCGGCCGAAATCCGACCCGTCGGCCGCGTAGCGCGGGGTGGCGGCCCGTACTCCGACCCCGGAGTGCGGGCCGCCACCCCGCGCGTGCGCGTGCACACCCTGTGTGGCGGTTTTCCAGCGCGGACGCGGCCATTGGTGGCAATCTGCTCCAGGAGCGGTCTTATTGGCGTAAGCGGAGGTGTGCGCACCGTGGCATCCAGTGTCAATCCCACCGTCAGGCGGCGCCGGCTGGGTCAGGAGCTGCGCCGGCTCCGTGAGCAGAGAGGCATGACGGCCGAGGAGGTGGCCGACCGGCTGCTGGTCTCCCAGTCCAAGATCAGCCGGCTGGAGAACGGACGCCGCAGCATCAGCCAGCGCGACGTCCGCGATCTGTGCGGCGTCTACGAGGTCGACGACCAGCGGATAGTCGACTCGCTGATGCAGATGGCCAAGGAGTCCAGACAGCAGGGCTGGTGGCACGCGTTCGGCGACATCCCGTACAGCGTGTACATCGGCCTGGAGACGGACGCGGCGTCCCTGCGCGTGTACGAGCCGCAGGTCATGCCGGGGCTGCTGCAGACCCCCCAGTACGCGGAGGCCGTCGTCGCGGGCGCGCTGCCCGAGGCGTCGGCGGAGGACGTGGAGAAGCGGGTGCAGGTGCGGCTGCGCCGGCAGGAGCGCATCCACGACCGCAAGAGCCCGCTGCGTCTGTGGGCGGTGATCGACGAGGCCGCGCTGCGCCGGGTGGTCGGCGGGAAGCAGATCATGCGGGACCAGTTGGAGCATCTGCTGGAGCTCTCCCGGCTGCCCCATGTGACGGTGCAGGTGCTGCCCTTCGAGATGGGCGCGCACCCCGGGCTCAACGGCCAGTACGCGATCCTGGAGTTCCCGGACGCGGCGGACTCGACGGTGGTCTACCTGGAGGGCGTCACCAGCGACCTCTACCTGGAGAAGGCCGGCGACGTGCACAGCTACAGCGTGATGTACGAGCACCTGAGGGCGCAGGCGCTCAACGTCGAGCAGAGCCGGGAGTTCGTCGAGGACATCGCCAAGGAGTACATCCGGGGCTGAGGCCGGCGCACCGGTGACGCACCGATGGCGCGGGGACGGCACACGGGCGGCGCAGCAAGTTACACCTGGTGGCGCGTCGATGTGAAGAGCTGTTTGGAATATGCCATCCGGTCGAGTGAACGGCGTTAATGGAGGCCTCAGTTGGGGGGTACCGTCTGCCGCACGCCGGGCCCAACCGGCGATTTTCACCGTCTGGGAGAAAACGGAGCAGACATGGCAATCCGACAGGGCATGACCGACAGGTGGACCAAGTCCAGCCACTCCGCCGGGAACGGGGCGTGCGTGGAGGTGCGGTCCCCCGAGCCGCGGGCGGTCGCCGTGCGCGACTCCAAGGTTCCGCAGGGACCGTCGCTGGACTTCGTCCCCGGTTCGTGGACGGCGTTCGTGGGAGCCCTCGGCCAGGGTTCGCTCGCCCGGCGCTGACCGCCCCCCGCACGCCGCACCACGGCGGCGCCGTGCCTCGCCGTACCGCGCGGCACCGCGCCGAAGCCCTCTCGACTGGTTCGCCGTCCCGGCCGAGGGGGTTCGGTGCTTCCCGGGCCCCGCGTGCGGGGCCCGGCCCCGTCAGGCGCGCGGGTAGCGGGTCAGCCAGCCCGGCGAACCGGCCGGGGTGGCCGGGCTGTGGAGCGCCGGCCCCTGGGTCATCTCCATGGCGAAGTCGTCGGCCAGCTCCAGGATGGTGGCGCGGCCCTCCAGTTCGGCGACCCAGTTCGGCGGCAGGGCGGTCTCCCCGTGCATCACGCCCAGCAGGTTGCCACAGACCGAGCCGGTGGAGTCGGAGTCGCCGCCGTGGTTGACCGCCAGCAGCAGGCCGTGGCGCACGTCCTCGGCCACCAGCGCGCAGTACACGCCCATCGCCAGCGCCTCCTCCCCCGTCCAGCCCTCCCCCAGCGACTCCACGCGCTCCGCGGTCGGCAGGCCCTGGCGTACGGCGCCGAGCGCGTGCTTGAGGGCGTCGGTGGTCTCCTCGTGGCCGGGGTGGGCCGCCAGATGGGCCAGGGCCCGCTGCACCGCGGCGTCCAGGCTCTCGCCGCGGGCGACGGCGTGGACGATGACGGCGAAGGCGCCCGCCGCCAGGTAGCCGGTGGGGTGGCCGTGGGTCTGGGCGGCGCACTCGGCGGCGAGCTGGAAGACGAGCTGCGGCTCCCAGCCGACGAGCAGGCCGAAGGGCGCGGAGCGCATGACGGTGCCGCAGCCCTTGGAGTCGGGGTTCTTCGGTGCCTCCAGTGTGCCCATCCGGCTGTCGGCCAGCCCGGTCAGGCAGGCGCGGCCGGGGGCGCGCCGCGAGTACAGCCACTCCTGGCGGGCCAGCCAGCCGTCCTCGGTGCGGCGCTCGTCGGGCCCCCAGTCGCGCTGGGTGGCGGCCCAGCGCAGGTAGGCGGCGTGCACGTCGGTCGGCGGGTGCCAGGCCCCGGTGTCGCGCCGGACGTGGGCGCGGATCAGGCCGTCCACGGTGAACAGGGTCATCTGCGTGTCGTCGGTGATGGCGCCGCGCCGCCCGTAGGCGGGCACGTAGTCCGTCACCCCCTGGGGGCCGTGGGCGGCCCGGATGGCGTCGAGCGAGTCGAACTCGACTCCCGCGCCGAGCGCGTCGCCGATCGCGCCGCCGAGCAGGCAGCCGCGTACCCGGCTGCGGAAGTCCTGCTGCTCGGTGCGGCCCCAGATACCGCCGCCAGGTGTCGCGGTCACCGTGCCGTCCCCTCCCGTTCGCCCCTCGGCTCTCGTCCGCTCCGGTCCGTTCCCGTGTGCCGTGTCCCGTGGGCCGTTCCCGCCGGTTCGGACCGCACTTTAAACGACGGTGCGCGGGCGGAGGCGGCCCGGAGGTGGACGGGGGCCGGAGATCCCGGGAAGACGGCCGGAAGTCGCCCCGCGCCCGTCCGTCCGGCCGTCCCGGCCGGACGGGCCGCGAGGGTCCGGGCGTGCCCCGGCCCTCAGTCCTCCAGCACCGGCAGCAGCTCCGGCAGGCGCCCGCCGGACGCCTCGGCGGCCCGTACGCGCTCGGCGGGGACCTCGCCGTAGGTGGTGGTGCGGGGGCGGGCCGGGCGTCCGGCGGCCTCGGCGATGGCGATCAGGTCCCGGACGGACTTGTAGGAGCCGTAGGAGGAGCCGGCCATCCGGGAGATGGTCTCCTCCATCAGCGTGCCGCCCAGGTCGTTGGCGCCCGAGCGCAGCATCTCGGCCGCGCCCTCGGCGCCCAGCTTGACCCAGCTGGTCTGGATGTTGGTGATGTGCGGGTGCAGCAGCAGGCGGGCCATGGCCGTCACCGCGCGGTTGTCGCGCACCGTCGGCCCGGGGCGGGCGATGCCGGCGAGGTAGACCGGGGCGTTGGTGTGGACGAACGGCAGCGTCACGAACTCGGTGAAGCCGCCGGTGCGCTGCTGGATCCGAGCCAGCAGCCGCAGATGGCCCAGCCAGTGCCGGGGCCGGTCCACGTGCCCGTACATCATCGTCGAGGACGACGGCAGGCCCAGCTCGTGCGCGGTGGTGACCACCTCGACCCAGGTGGCGGCCGGCAGCTTGCCCTTGGTGAGGATCCAGCGCACCTCGTCGTCGAGGATCTCGGCGGCCGTGCCGGGGATGGAGCCGAGCCCGGCCTCCTTGGCCGCCGCCAGCCAGTCTCGGATCGACATGCCGGTGCGGGTGGCGCCGTTGACGACCTCCATCGGGGAGAAGGCGTGCACATGGATGCCCGGCACGCGCTCCTTCACCGCCCGCGCGATGTCGAAGTAGGCGGTGCCGGGCAGGTCCGGGTGGATGCCGCCCTGCATGCAGACCTCGACCGCGCCGACCTCCCACGCCTGCGCCGCCCGGTCGGCGACCTGGTCCAGGGAGAGGGTGTAGGCGTCGGCGTCGGTGCGGCGCTGGGCGAAGGCGCAGAAGCGGCAGCCGGTGTAGCAGACGTTGGTGAAGTTGACGTTGCGCGTGACGATGTACGTCACCTCGTCGCCGACGGTGTCGCGGCGCACGTCGTCGGCGATGCGGCACACCGCGTCCAGGGCCGGACCGTCGGCGTGGAGCAGCGCAAGGGCCTGGTCGTCGGTGAGGCGGGTGGGGTCGTCGGCGGCGGTGGCGAGCGCCGCGCGTACGTCGGTGTCGATCCGCTCCGGCGCCATGCCGGGCGCGGCGCTCTCGCGCAGCGCCTCCCAGTCCCCGTAGACCTCGTCGAAGTCGGCGCGGCGGTCGGCGGTGCGGCCGGTGGTGTCGATGGTGCGGTGCAGGTCGGTGCGGCCGGCGGAGGTGGCGGTGAACGCCTCGTCGGGCTCCTGCCAGGGGCGGCCGGTGACGGCGGCGTCCTCGCGGGCCAGGCCGGTGTCCGGGTCGGCCAGGGCGGTGACGTGGGGCAGCAGCCTCGGGTCGAGCCAGGGCTCGCCGCGTCGGACGAACTCCGGGTAGACGGTGAGGCGTTCGCGCAGCTCGAAGCCGGCCGCGCGGGTGTGCCCGGCGAGTTCGTCGATCTGGGGCCAGGGGCGCTCGGGGTTGACGTGGTCGGGGGTGAGCGGGGAGACGCCGCCCCAGTCGTCGATCCCGGCGCCGATCATCAGGGCGTACTGGGAGTCCACCAGGTTCGGCGGGGCCTGGATGCGGGCGGCCGGGCCGAGGACGTGGCGGGCGACGGCCACGGCGGCGGCCAGTTCCTCCAGTTCGGCGTCGGGCATGCCGCCCATGGCGGTGCCGGGCTTGGCGCGGAAGTTCTGCACGATGACTTCCTGGACGCCCTGGTACGCCCGCTGGACGCGGCGGATCGCGAACAGCGACTCGGCGCGCTCGGCGTACGTCTCGCCGATGCCGATGAGGATGCCGGTGGTGAAGGGGACGGACGAGCGCCCCGCGTCCTGAAGCACCCGCAGCCGGACGGCCGGCTCCTTGTCGGGCGAGCCGTGGTGGGGGCCGCCGGGCTCGGACCACAGCCGGGTGGCGGTGGTCTCCAGCATCATGCCCATCGACGGGGCGACGGGCTTGAGGCGCTGGAAGTCCGTCCACGTCAGCACCCCGGGGTTGAGGTGCGGCAGCAGGCCGGTCTCCTCCAGCACCCGGATGGCCATGGCGCGCACATAGGCGAGGGTGTCGTCGTAGCCGTGCGCGTCCAGCCACTCGCGGGCCTCGGGCCAGCGGTCCTCGGGCCGGTCGCCGAGGGTGAACAGCGCCTCCTTGCAGCCCATCGCCGCTCCCCGGCGGGCGATCTCCAGCACCTCGTCCGGGGAGAGGTAGGGGCCGTGGCCCTCGCGGCGCAGCTTTCCCGGCACGGTGACGAAGGTGCAGTAGTGGCAGCGGTCCCGGCACAGCCGGGTGAGCGGGACGAAGACCTTGCGCGAGTAGGTGATCACCCCGGGGCGGCCGGCCGCCTCCAGTCCCGCGTCCCGTACGCGGGCGGCCGAGGCCGTCAGGTCGGCCAGGTCCTCCCCGCGCGCCTGGAGCAGTACGGCGGCCTCGGCCGCGTCCAGCGCGACCCCGTCCCGGGCCCGCCGCAGGGCGCGCCGCATGGCGTTGGCGGTGGGTGCGGTGGGTGCTGCCTGCCCGCTCGACGAAGTCATGGTGCGAGCATACGAGCGCACCCGGCACCGGCCGGGAGGCGGGCGGGGGTGCCGCCCGGTGTCCCCCACTCGTCCTTCCCGCCGCCGGCCCGCCGGCGCGGCCCGCCGTCACGCGGTGTCGGACGGGTTGTCCACAGGCCTTCTCCCGTCCGTCACCCACCCGTGGAAGAGTGACCCGAACCACATCGGAGGCGGCGGAACGGGGGCTGTCATGGACCGGCGCGAGGTACTGAGGCTGTCCGCCACCACGGGGGCGGCGAGCGTGCTCACGCTCCGGGGCGTGAGCTTCGCGCACGCGGACGAGAGCGGCCGGAGCGGCGAGGAGAGCAGGACGGTCCGCGGCCATCTGTCCAACGGCGCGCCGGACTTCGTCCACCTGCCCGTCCAGGTGCCGCGCGGGGTGCGGGAGCTGGCCGTCTCGTACTCCTACGACAGGCCGGCCGTGCCCTCCGGCACACCGGGCAACGCCCTGGACATCGGGATCTTCGACGAGCGCGGCACGGCCGCGGGCGGGCGCGGTTTCCGGGGCTGGTCGGGCGGCTTCCGCACGGAGTTCGCCATCAGCGCCGAGCGGGCGACGCCGGGGTATCTGCCCGGCCCGGTGCGGCCGGGCACCTGGCACGTGGTCCTGGGCCCGTACACCGTCGCCCCGCAGGGCATGGACTACGAGGTCACCGTCACCCTGCGGTACGGGGAGCAGGGCCGCGCCCCCGGGCCCGTGTATCCGCCGGAGCGGGCCGGGGGGCGGGGGCGCGCCTGGTACCGGGGCGACTGCCATCTGCACACCGTGCACTCCGACGGGCGGCGCACCCCGGCCGAGGTCGCGGCGGCGGCGCGGGCCGCCGGGCTGGACTTCATCGCCACCACCGAGCACAACACCACCTCCGGGCACGGCGCCTGGGAGGGGCTGTGGGGGGACGACCTGCTGATCCTGTGCGGCGAGGAGGTGACCACCCGCAACGGCCACTACCTGGCGCTCGGCGTCGATCCGGGTACCTTCGTCGACTGGCGCTACCGGGCACGCGACGACGCGTACGGGCGGTATGTGCGCAGGATCCACCGGGCGGGCGGGCTGGTCGTACCGGCGCACCCCAACTGCCCCTTCGTGGGCTGCCAGTGGAAGTTCGGCTACGCGGAGGCGGACGCGGTGGAGGTGTGGAACGGGCCGTGGACGGCCGACGACGAGATGGCCCTGGCCGCCTGGGACAACATGCTGGTGGAGTCCTGCCGCCGGGGAGGCGGGGACGGGCGCGGGCGGTGGACACCGGCGATGGGCAACAGCGACGCCCACCGCGAACCGCAGGTCGTCGGCCTGCCGCAGACGGTCGTCCACGCCGAGGACCTGTCACGCGTTGCCGTGCTGGAGGGCGTACGGGCGGGCCGGAGCTGGCTGGCGGAGTCCTCGGAGGTCGGCCTGGAACTGTCGGCCACGGGCCCGCGCGGCGAGCACGCCGGGATCGGGGAGCGGCTGCGCGTCGCGCCGGACGCCGCGGTGGCGGTGCGGCTGGAGGTGTCGGGAGTGCCGGACGGCACGGTGCGGCTGCTGACCGACCAGGGCGAGATGCGCTCGGAGCGCCTGCCCGCCTCGGGCTCCGGCACGGTCCTCTGGCGCACCACCGCCTCGCTGGCCGCGTATGTGCGAGCCGAGGTGCGCCACCCGAGCCCGGGCGGCGGCGCGGGGCTGCCGGGCGCTATGGCCGCGATGACCAACCCCCTGTGGCTGGAGGCCCTTTGACGTCCGGTAGTCCGACTCTTCGTCAACCCGCGTGGCAAACGGGGGATTTGACCGTGGCCGGACATCTCCGCATCTGTCGGGGCATCAGCTGTCGGTTCCGTCGCAGGTTTGCGGTGACTGTGAGGAGAGGCAGGGGCACGGCTGACGTACCGACCCTTGACAAGGCACACTGTGCGCTGCGGGTCGTCACACTTCGCAGGGGGCACCATGGACGGCGAGGGGCACACCGGGCGCGAACGACTGCGGCAGCCGGACAACGGTCGTCACCGGCTGCGTTTCGCCGTGCTCGGACCGGTGCGTGCCTGGCGTGACGGCGAGCCGGTCGGCGTCGGCTCGCCCCAGCAGCGCGCCCTGCTCGCAGCCCTGCTGCTGCGCGGCGGGCAGACGGCCACCGCGCAGGAGCTGGTGGACGCGCTGTGGGGCGAGGAGCCGCCGCAGCGCGCCCTGGCCGCACTGCGCACCTACGCCTCCCGGCTGCGCAAGGCGCTCGGCGCCGAGGCCCTGATCAGCGAGTCCGGCGGTTATGCGATCGGGCTGGGGCCCGGCACCGAGATCGACGCGGACACGGCCGCCGCCCACGCCGCGGAGGCGGAGAAGGCCGCCTCCGGCGGCGACCGCCACCGGGCGCGCGAGCTGTACGGCCTGGCGCTGGCGCAGTGGGACGGCGAGCCCCTGGCCCACCTCCCGGGGCCGTACGCGGAGAACCAGCGGACCCGGCTGGAGGAGTGGCGGCTGTCCCTGCTGGAGCACCGCCTCGACCTGGACCTCCAGCTCGGCTCCCACGCCGAGGCGGTCAGCGAGCTGACCGCCCTGACCGCCGAGCACCCGCTGCGCGAGCGGCTGCGCGAGCTGCTGATGCTGGCGCTGTACCGCAGCGGCCGCCAGGCCGAGGCCCTGGCCGTCTACGCCGACACCCGGCGGCTGCTGGCCGAGGAGCTGGGGGTGGACCCCCGCCCGGAGCTGGCCGAGCTCCAGCAGCGCATCCTGCGGGCCGACGAGGAGCTGGCGCAGCCCGTAGAGGAGTCCGCGCCGCCGGGCACGGCCACCTTCGTACGGCCCGCGCAACTGCCGGCGACCGTGCCGGACTTCACCGGCCGCACCGCTTTCGTCTCGGAGCTGGGCGACCAGCTCGTCACCGCCGAGAGCCGCGTCATGGCCGTCTCGGCGGTCGCGGGCATCGGCGGGGTGGGCAAGACCACCCTGGCCGTGCACGTCGCCCACGCCGCCCGCGACCGCTTCCCCGACGGCCAGCTCTACGTCGACCTCCAGGGGGCGGGCCCGGCCCCGGCGGAGCCGGAGGCGGTCCTGGGCGCGTTCCTGCGGGCCCTGGGCACTCCGGACTCCGCGATCCCCGACGGGGTGGAGGAGCGGGCCTCCCTGTACCGCTCGACGCTGGCCGGACGCCGCATCCTGACCCTGCCGGACAACGCCCGCGACGCCGCCCAGGTGCGTCCCCTGCTGCCGGGCACCGAGGGCTGCGCGGCACTGATCACCAGCCGGGTGCGGATGGTGGACCTGGCCGGCGCGCACCTGGTGGACCTGGACGTCATGAGCCCCGAGGAGGCCATGACGCTGTTCACCAGGATCGTCGGCGCCGACCGGGTGGGCGCCGAGCGCGAGGCCGCCATGGACGTCGTCGCGGCCTGCGGCTTCCTGCCCCTGGCCATCCGCATCGCCGCCTCCCGCCTGGCCGCCCGCCGCACCTGGACGGTCTCCTTCCTGGCCCGCAGACTCGCCGACGAGCGCCGCCGCCTGGACGAGCTCCAGGCCGGCGACCAGGCCGTCAAGGCCACCTTCGAGCTGGGCTACGGCCAGCTGGAGGCGGAGCAGGCCCGCGCCTTCCGCCTGCTGGGCCTGGCCGACGGCCCGGACATCTCCGTACAGGCCGCCGCCGCCATGCTGGACCGCGCCCCGGAGGAGACCGAGGACCTGCTGGAGTCCCTGGTCGACACCTCCCTGCTGGAGTCGGCCGCCCCCGGCCGCTACCGCTACCACGACCTGGTGCGCCTGTACGCGCGCACCTGCGCGGAGCGCGACGAGGACCCCGCCTCCGAGCGGTCCGCCGCGCAGTCCCGGCTGCTGGACTTCTACCTGGCCACCACCGCCCGGGTGTTCGCCCTGGAGCGCCCCGGGGACCAGGTCGTGAGCCATCTGGCCGCCACCGAGCACCCCGGACTGGAATTCGGCGGTCACGCCGCCGCGCTGGACTGGCTGTTCACCGAGGCCGACTGCCTGCTGGCCTGCGTGGAGCAGTCGGCCGACGGCGGCACGCTGCGCCGCGCGGCCGACCTGCTGCTCGTCGCCAAGGACCTTGCCGACTCCGGCATCCACTCACTGCGCTACGAACGGGCCGCCACCGCCGTACACGAAGCCGCAAGAATCTCCGGAGACGCCTGGGCCGAGGGCCGCGCCCAGATCATGCTCACCCACGTGAACACTGTGGCAGGCCGTTCCGACCAGGCCGACGACAACGCACGCCACGCCATGAAACTCGCCCGGACCACCGGGGATCCGGTGGTGTCCGGCTACGCGCCCAATGATCGTGGAATCATCGCGGTCTTCCGCGGCCGGTACGAGGACGGCGAGGTCTACCTGAATCAGGCGATCGAGGCGTTCCGGTCCTACGGTGATCTCAACGGCGAAGCCAGTGCCCTGTGCAATCTGTCCCGTACCCACCTGGGGCTGGGGCGGACCGACAGCGCGATCCGACTCGCCGAGCAGGGCGTGGCTCTATACGCCAAGCTGGGAATGACCATGCGGCTCGCCAACGGTCGCTACGCCCTCGCCATGGCACTCACCGGTGCCGGGCGCACCACCGAGGCCCTGGACCAACTCAACCAGGCTCTGTCCCTCTTCAGAGAAAGCCGCCAGCCGATGTGGGAAGGTGCGACCCACCTGCGGATGGCCGAGGCCTACATGGCGGCACGTCGCCCCGCACAGGCCGCCACGCATGCCGAACAGGCACTCGCCATGCGTGTGATCGGCTGGGACTGGCGGCGCGGAAACGTGCTGATGGTACTTGGCCGCGCACTGGACGCCCTGGGGCAGACAGACCGTGCCCGAGCCTGCTGGCAGGACGCGCTGGCCATCTTCGAGTCGTTGAAGTCTCCCGATGCGGCCGAGGTCCGAAAGCTCCTGTCCCCCGCCGTCGCCGCATAGATTGATCGGGATCCCACGCCGGCACCGGGTAGCAGGCGTTCATCGATTGTTTATCGCTCTCCGGCATGCTCATACGTATCGATCCGCCGCGTCGGGGGGCACGCGGGTCGATGGGCCCGACGCCCTGCACCGTCAGGACGATGGCCCGGAGGGCACATCCGGCGGCCCACGGGGGAGCCGCCGGATGTGCCCTGGACCTCCCCGCCACCAGTACTCAGGAGTTGGTCCGTATGAGCGACACCGGTAAGAAGATCAAGACGGATGGCCCGCAGCTCGACAACCACGTCCCGTCGCCTGGCAGCGGTGCGCCGGCAACCCAGGACTCCACTGGCGGCGAGGTCGCCTCGGAGTCTCAGGTGACCGAGGAGAACACGAAGTAGACCACCACACCACGGGGGACAACACGGGACCGGTCCCAGCGGCGCTGAGGGGGAGCCGCTGTGGCCGGTCCCTGTCGTATGCGCATGAGCGATTACCGGGTAATCACCACAGAAGAACACAACCGTATGCTTGAGGGGCTACCTTTGCCTCCGCGAACCATGAGCTACCCCCTCCCCGGTTGCCTCCAAGGAGTTGGCGTGAACTGCATGAAGCGTTTCCTCACCGTTCTGGCCGTAGCGATGACGATAGCGGGTGTCGGAGCCGCACCGGCTATAGCCGACAACCACCTTCCGGGGCCCTACCCCTCCCAGCCGGCAGGGAACTGAGGCGGGCCCGGAAGGAGGCTTCCGGGCATCGGCCGGGGCGGGAACGCTGTCGCGTTCCCGCCCCGACTCGTTGACGGAGCCTCACGCTCCGCTCTCCCGCACGGGAACGCCCTGTCCGGGGTGCACCGACGCACGTGTCGTGCCCATGCCATCCCGAGACCGGGACACGGCCTCCGCCGGGGTTCTCCGCGCCCGGACCGGCTCAGCCGATCACGGAGACGCGGCAGTCGTCCGCGACCCCCACCATGGCCGGGTCACGCGGCTCCACCTCGACGCGCTTGGTCTGGTCCCTCCCCACGCTGACGCGCTGGGAGGAGACGTCGAGGGTGTCCCCGAAGTCGTCGACCAGATACACGTAGACGGTGTAGGTGCCGGCGTCGCCGTCGGAGAGTTCGACCACCGTCCCCTTCTTGCCCTTGGCGCACGAGATGATCTCGGCGTCCGGCTCGTCCCTGCGGGACGAGGAACCGGAGGACCCGGAGGAACCGCTGCTGCCGACCGTCGTGCTCCGGTAGCCGCTGTAGCCCGACCGGCTGCTGGAGCTGTCCTTGCCGCAGCCGCCGCCTCCGCCCCCGCTCTTGCTGCTGCTCCCCCGGCCGCCGCCGCCCTTGCCGCCGCCGCTCCGGGCCTGGCTGAAACCGGACAGGGCCAGCGTCACGACGGTGACGACGGCTATCAGCTTGAGGTGGCGCTTCACAGAGCGCTTCATGGCGCGTTCTCCCCCGGTGGACGCTCGGTGCGCGTACGCACTCGCTGTTGACTGCCGGACTTTCTACCAGGGTTCACGCAGGGAACGGCCAATGGGGTTCCCGCGCAAGGCGGTTCGCCGGAAAACGGACCGGGCGGAACGGCGCGGAACGCGGGAACGGGGGACGGGTCAGGCGCGGGCCTGGCCCGTCCCCTTGGCCGCGTCCAGCGCGTATACGCAGCGGTCCCGGCTGCACGCGAAGACCACGCCGCCCGCGACCACCGGCGCCCCGGTGATCTCGCCCTCCGTGGCGAGTTTCCAGCGCAGCTGGCCCCCGACGGCGTCCAGCGTGTACAGGCAGTGGTCCGCCGAACCGAAGTGGACCCGGCCGTCCGCCGACACCGGGGCGCCGGTGATCTCGCCGCCCGTCGCGAAGCGCCAGCGGGGGGTGCCGCTGACCGCGTCCAGCGTGTAGAGCGCACCGCCGCTGCCCAGGTGGACCAGACCGTCGGCCACCACCACCGGCTCGGCCGACTGGCGGGACTCGGTGGCGATCCGCCAGCGGTCGTGGCCGTTGGCGGCGTCCAGCGCGTACACCGTGCCCAGGTAGTCGGCCAGATAGACGCCGCCGCCCGCGATCGCCGCGCCCGGCGCGAAGGCCGGCGGGCACAGGAACGCGGCGGGCGCGTCGAAGCGCCACCGTTCCGCTCCGGTGGCCGCGTCCAGGGCGAAGACACGCGAGCCGGCGCTGACGTACACCGCGCCGTCGTCGGCGGGCAGCAGCCGCACCGGGACGCCGCCGGTGGCCGAGGAGTCGCCGACCGGATACGACCACTGCTCGGCGCCGGTGCGCGCCTCCAGGGCGTACAGCCGCCCGTCGCCCCAGACGTAGACCGAGCCGCCCCGTATCACCGGACCGGCCTCGGCGGTCTCGAAGTCGGTCTGCGCGCCGGACAGCTCCCACAGCCGCTCGCCGCTCGCCGCGTCCCACGCCTGTACGCCGCCGCCCCGGGTGCCCGTGACGACCGTGCCGCGGTCGGCGCGCAGCGCGTACACCCAGCCGTCGGCCGCCAGCCGCCAGACGTCGGAGCCGTCACGGGCGTTCAGGGCGTACAGGCTCGGGCCGTCGGAGGCGTGGACCCGGCCGTTGCTCACGGCCATCGACCACGCCACCTCGCGGGTCTTGAACTGCCGCCGCCCCGTCGCCACGTCCAGCGCGTGGACCTCGAAGGAGGTGACGTACAGCAGGCCGTCGGCGACGACCGGGGTGCCCCACACGTCGTTCGACATCCGGAAGCGCCACGGCCGCCAGCGCGGCGGAGCGGCGGCCTCGTCTCCCGCCGGACCGCTCGCGGCGCCGCCCGCGGCGCCGCTGGAGGAGCTGTGGGAGGAGGTCTGGGAGGGGGTGCGC
>NZ_JAKMAY010000180.1:0-12251 GCF_022015835.1 Streptomyces sp. ICN903
GGAGCGTTCCGTCCGGGCACTCGCCGCTGGCCAGCAGCGGAGTGCCGGGCACCGGGGCGGGCACGGGGGAGGTGCCGAAGTTGACCGCGCAGACCAGCCCGTCGCCGCGTTCGAAGGCCAGGACCTGCGGCGGCGCGTCCAGCCAGCGCAGCGTCCCCTCGCCGAGCTGGGGCAGACCGCGCCGCAGCTGGAGGCCGTCGCGGTACAGGTGCCAGAACGAGCGGGTGTCGGCCAGCGCCCGGTCGGTGGCGTGCTCGGCGAACCACTCGGGCTGCGGCAGCCACGGGCGGGCCTCCTCCGCGCCCGAGGTGAAGCCGAAGGGCGAGGCGTGGCCCGACCACGGCAGCGGTACGCGGCAGCCGTCGCGGATGCGGCTGCGGCTTCCGGTGCGGCGGAAGATGGGGTCGGTGAGCACCTCGTCGGGGAGGTCCACCACCTCGGGCAGGCCCAGTTCCTCGCCCTGGTACACGTAGGCGGCGCCGGGCAGCGCCAGCATCAGCAGCGCGGCGGCGCGGGCGCGCGCGGCGCCCAGGCCGGGGTTGCCCGGCCCGCCCCCCTCGCCCGCGTAGCGGGTGACGGTCCTGACCTGGTCGTGGTTGTTGAGCACCCAGGTGACGGTGGAGCCGGTGCCCGCGATGTCCCGCAGCGCCTCGTCGATGACCTTGCGGAAGGCGTCCGCGTCCCAGGGCGCGCCCAGCAGGTGGAAGAAGAACGCCTGGTGCAGCTCGTCGGGCCGTACGTACTTGGCGTGTTCGCGGGCGGTGGGCACCGACACCTCGCCCACCAGCAGCCGGTCGTGGCCGTCGCGGTCGGCGTACTCGTCGCACAGCGCGCGCCAGCGGCGCCACACGCCGTGCACCTCGGGCTGGTTCCAGGCCAGCGGGTTGACCGAGTCGCGGGTGCGCTCGTCGGCCTCCGGGTCGGGGGAGTCGGGCAGTTCGGGGTGCTTGAACAGCCCGGCGGCGACGTCGACGCGGAAGCCGTCCACGCCCCGGTCCAGCCAGAACCGCAGCACCTGGTCGAAGTGCTCGGCGACGGCCGGGTGGCGCCAGTTGAGGTCGGGCTGCTCGGGCGTGAACAGGTGCAGGTACCACTGGCCCGGTTCGCCGCCGGGTTCGGTGACGCGGGACCAGGCCGGGCCGCCGAACATCGCCCGCCAGTTGTTGGGCGGCACCTCGCCGCTCTCGCCGCGGCCGTCGGCGAAGTGGAACAGGGCGCGGTGCGGGCCGCCCGGCCCCTCGGCCAGCGCGGCGCGGAACCAGGGGTGCTCGCTGGAGCAGTGGTTGGGGACGATGTCGAGGACGACCTTCAGGCCCAGGCGGTGGGCGGCGGCCACGAGGCGGTCGAACTCCTCCAGATCGCCGTAGACCGGGTCCACGTCGAGGTAGTCGGCGACGTCGTAGCCGTGGTCGTGCTGCGGGGAGGGGTAGACGGGGCTGAGCCAGATGCCGTCCACGCCCAGTTTCCGCAGGTACGGCAGCCCGGCGCGGACGCCGGCCAGGTCACCGATGCCGTCGCCGGTGCTGTCCAGGAAGCTGCGGACGTAGACCTGGTAGACCACCGCGTCCCGCCACCAGCTCCGGGACGTGCCGGGGGCGGAGGCACCCCGCGCGGGGCGGGGCGAGACGCCGTGGTCGGTCGTGGCTGTGAGCATCCCTCGTGATCCCGTTCCTGCTCGCGGAGCACATGGTTCGTGAGCCGCTGTTCGTGAGCCGCCGTTATGCATGCATGTTATGTACGGGTGTCATCGAGGTGTCAACGAGTGGTCGGGAAGCCGCCCTTGTATGCCCCGGTATGTCCGGGCGAGGGACGCCGGAGAGGGCTCACTAGTACCTAACAGGTATCTAGGAAATGAGTGGGCGAGGGAGAGTGAAGCCCGCGGACCGGTCAGCCTTCGCCGGCAGGCCCGGCGCCCTCGCGCGCGAGGGACCGCAGCTCGCGCGCCAGCCGCGCGACCGCCTGCCGCGGGGTCTGCCGCCCCGCCATCGCGTCGTGCACCACCGCCTGCACCACCAGGCTCACCTGGTCGTAGCGCGGGCTCTTGGGGCGCGGCTCGGCCGCCAGCACGCTTTTCCGCAGGGCCGGCAGATGGGGGAAGGCGCGCACCAGCTCCGGATCGGAGTACAGCGACGCCCGCACCGGGGGCAGCGCCCCCTCGGTGAGCACCCGGCGCTGCACCTGCTCACCGGTCAGGTACGCGATCAGATCGGCCGCCGTCTCCGGGTGCCGTGACAGGGAACTGACCGCCAGGTTGGAGCCGCCCAGCACGCTGACGCCCGGACCGTCCGGACCGGGCAGCGGCACCGCCCCGAACTTTCCGGCCACCTTCGACCCCTCGCCGCCGGCCAGCGCGTACACGTACGGCCAGTTGCGCAGGAAGAGCAGCCGCCCGTCCTGGAAGGCCTGCCGCGACTCCTCCTCCTTCCAGGTCAGCGACTCCTCGGGGATCCAGCCCTCGCGCACCCCGTCGGCCAGGAAACCCAGCCCCTCCACGGTCGCCTCGGAGTCGGCGGTCACCGTCGCGCCCTCGTCGCCCAGGAGCGAACCGCCCGCCGAGCGCACCGCCTCGGTGGCGTTGGCCGTCAGCCCCTCGTACGGCAGGAACTGGCCCGCGTAGCCGTCCAGTCCGTAGCGGGGGGCGACGTCCCTCGCCAGCCGCTCCAGCTCGGACCAGGTGCGCGGCGGCCGCTCGCCCTCCTTCGCCAGCACGTCCGAGCGGTAGTACAGCAGCCCGGCGTTGGTCACGTACGGCACCGCGTACAACCGCCCGCCGAAGGTGGCGGTGTCCACCACCGGCGGCAGGAAGGCGTCCAGCGGGAAGCGGCCGGGATCCACCGGGGCGATCCAGCCCGCCGCCGCGAACTCCGAGGTCCAGGCCACGTCGATGTTGAGCACGTCGAAGCGGGAACTGCCCGAGCGCAGGCCGGTGACCATCTGGGCGCGGGTCTCGTCGGCGGAGTCCGGCAGCTCCACCAGGGTGGCCTCCTCGCCCGGGTGCGCGCGGTTCCAGTCGTCCAGCACCGGGTCGAGGTAGTCGGTCAGATCGCCGGCGGTGACCAGGGTGACGGGGCCGCGCCCCCCGGCGTGCGCGACCGGCCCGGCGGCCGGCGAACCCAGTCCGGCGTAGCCCGCCAGCACCACGGCGGCGGCCAGGAGCCCCCTCCCCGCGGCCCGCGTCCACCGCATAGGTCCCTCCCCAGCGCACCGGTCGTGCGCGGCCTCGCCGTCGAGCACCGGACGCCCATATATACCCGTTGGGCATGGGCGATACTAGACGCCGACCGACAGACAGCCGGCGCACCGCCGACCGGGCCGCCGCCGCCCGGAAGGGCCGCCGGCCCGGCACCGGCCCGGCACGGGACGGGGAGGAGGAGTGCGCGCGTGCGTCTGCCGCTCCTGGCCCTCCTCGCGGCCGGTCCCGCCCACGGATACGAGCTCAAGCAGGCCCTTGAGAAGCTGCTGGGCGCCGCGTACCCTCAGCCGAACGTCGGGCAGATCTACGTCACGCTGGGCAGGCTGGAGAAGTCGGGACTGATCGAGGGCGAGGACGTCGCCCAGTCCACCCGGCCCAACAAGCGGATCTACCGGCTCACCGACGCGGGGCGCGAGGCGGTGCGGGCGTGGTTCGAGGAACCGACCGACGAACCCCGGGTGCGCGACGAGTTCTTCATGAAGCTCGCCATCGCCCCGCAGACCGGTCTGGCCGACCAGATCGCGCTGATCAACAAGCAGCGCCGCCAGTACCTCAACACCATGCGCGAGCTGTCCCGGCTCGCGGCGGCCGAGGACCGGGACAACCGGGTGGCGCAGCTGCTGATCGAGGGCGCGATGCTGCACCTCCAGGCCGACCTCGACTGGCTGGAACGCTGTCAGGAGGAGTTGGAATGAGCCGTTCCCAGGCACCGGCCGGCCAGGGCCCCGCCGCACCGGCACACCCGCCCCCCCTCGTACGGGCCGAGGGCCTGGTCAAGACCCACCACGGCGAGGGCGCCCCCGCCAGGGCGGTGCGGGGCGTGGACCTGACCGTCTCGCGCGGCGAGTTCGTCGCCGTCACCGGCCCCTCCGGCGCGGGCAAGTCCACCCTCCTCCACCTGCTCGGCGGGCTCCAGAAGCCGGACGCCGGCAGCATCTGGTTCGACGGCACCCGCCTGGACTCCTACGGCGAGTCCCAGTGGGCGGTGCTGCGCCGCCGCCGCATCGGCATCGTCTTCCAGTTCTTCAACCTCGTCTCCAACCTCACCGTCGCCGACAACGTCGAACTGCCCGCCCTGCTGGCCGGCAGCAGCCCGAAGGGGGCCCGCGCCGACCGCGCCGAACTCCTGGCCGAACTCGGCCTGGAGGGCAAGGAGCGCAGCATGCCCGGCGAGCTGTCCGGCGGCGAGCAGCAGCGCGTCGCCCTGGCCCGCGCCCTGGTCAACCACCCCGACCTGCTGCTGGCCGACGAGCCCGCCGGCAGCCTCGACAGCCGCGGCACCCGCGAGGTGCTGCGCCTGCTCTCCCGCTTCCACGGCCGCGGCCAGACCATCGTGCTGGTCACCCACGACGCCCGGATGGCCAGCGCCGCCGACCGCGTCATCAGCTTCTTCGACGGCCGCATAGCCGACGACGCCGCCCTGGACGCGGACGGACCGGGCCTTCGGCGGCGCGGCAAGGGCGTGGCCGGCGTACTGGAACTGAAGGACTGAGACGACGTGCGCGCCACCCTGCGCTGGGCCCACGCCGACCTGCGGGCGCACCGCGGCGAGGCGCTGTTCACCGTCCTGGCCACGGCCGGGATCGTCGCCTCCCTGCTGCTCGCCGGCGCGCTGTTCTCCTACACCGCCGACCCCTGGCAGCGGGTCTTCACCCAGTCCGAGGGCGCGCACGTGTGGATCCACACCCGCGACGGCGCCCAGCCGGAGGAACTGCGCGACCTGGAGGGCGTCACGGGCCTGTCCGGCCCCTTCCGCACCGCCCGCACCACCGTGGAACTGGGCGGCGCGCGGGCGAACGCGGAACTGCGCGCCACCGGACCCGAACCGCCCGCGGTGGGACGCCCCCTGGTCACCGCAGGCCGCTGGCCGGCGGCCGGCGCCGCCGACGAGATCGTCCTGGAGGGCTCCCTCGCCCGCGCCCTGTGGGCCGAACCCGGCGACACCCTCACCGCACGGGGGGCGCGCGGCACCGAGCACACGCTGCGCGTCACCGGCGTCGCCGACACCGCCGAGCCCCGCTACACCCCCGGCGACACCCCCGGCATCGGCTGGCTGCCGGAGAAGGCGCTGGAGAAGCTCCAACCCGACCCCGAGCGCACCGGGCAGACCGTCGGACTGCGCCTGGCGGACCCCGACGACACCGACTTCATGGTCCAGCGCGCCGTCACCGCCCTCGGCGCCGACCAGGTCTCGCAGGTCACCCGCTGGCAGCAGGCCCGCGCCGAAGCAGCGGGCCAGGGGCGGCTGCTCGGCCTGCTCCTGGCACTCTTCGGACTCGGCGCGCTGCTGGCCGCCGCCCTGGCGGTCGCCGGGGCGATCAGCACCCGCGTCCACGGGCATCTGCGCGACATCTCCGTGCTGAAGGCCATCGGCTTCACCCCCGCCCAGGTCGTCCGCGTCTTCCTCGTCCAGCACCTGGGCCTCGCCCTCCTCGGCGTCGCCAGCGGAGCGGCCGTCACCGAACTGCTGGGCGCGCGCATCCCCGGCCGCATCGGCGAGGCGGTGGACGTGTGGCGGCAACTGCCCGGCCACACCTGGACGGTGCTGGCCACCACCGGCGCCTCCGTCCTGTTCATCGCCACCGCCACCTCGCTGGCCGCCTGGCGCGCCGGCCGGGTGCCGCCCGTGCCGGTGGCGCGTACGGCGGTGCCGCGCGGACTGGGCCCGCTGACCCTGCCCGAGCGGCGCGCCCTGGGCCGGGACGCGCCCCCCGCCCTCGTCCTCGGCTGGCGCGGCGCGTTCCCCGGCCGGGCCCGCTCGCTGGCCGCAGTCGGGCGCCTGGCCGTGCCGCTGGCGATGATCACCGCCGCGCTGGGCGCCTGGACCACCGTGGACCGCTTCCACGAACGCCCGGAGGAGGTCGGCCTGCCCGCCGCCCTCACCGTGCGCGACGGCTCCCCGGAGGGCGCAGCCTCCGGGGTCGGCCGGCGCGCCCGCACCGAGCGGCTGCTGGCCGCGCACCCCGACGTCACCGCCGTCCACCCCGGCACGGAGGTCGAGGCCCTCGTCCCCGGCCAGACCGCCACCATCACCCTGCGCGGCCTGGGCACCGACACCGAGCCCTACCCCTTCGCCCTGGCCGAGGGCCGCCTCCCCGACGGCCCGGACGAGGCCGTCGCCGGGCAGGGGCTGCTCGACCTGCTGGACGTACGCGTCGGCGACTGGGTGCGGATGACCGTCCAGGGCCGCCCGCAGATCCTCCACATCACCGGCCGCTCCATCGAACCCGAGGACGGCGGCCGGGTGATCTCCACCTCCCTGGACAACCTCGACCTGGGCGACGGCCCGGGCCCGGCCGCGCCCGACGTCCACCACCTCGTCCTGCGCGACGGCGCCGACGCCGGGGAGGTCGGCGCCGAACTGGCCGCCTCCTTCGACGGGCGGCTGGAGGTCCGCGAACCGGCCAACCCGGCCGACGAGCTGGCCGGGGTGCGCGGCGTCATCGCCGGACTGATCGCCGTCCTCGCCCTGATCGGCCTGACCGAACTGTCCACCGTCCTCGGCGCCCGCGTCCGCGACCGGGGACGCGACCTGCTCGCGCTGAAGGCCATCGGCCTGACCCCGCGCCAGATAGCGGGCGTGATCACCGTCTCCACCGCCTTCACCGCCCTGGCCGCGGCCCTCGCCGGCACCGTGCTGGGGGCCGCCGCCGGACGGTGGCTGATCGACGCGCAGGGCCGCTCCAGCGGCATCGGCGCGGGCATAGCCCAGGCCCCGCCCCCCGGTGTCCTGCTGCTGGTGGCCGCCGCGGCCGTGGTGGGCGCGGTCGCGGTCTCGGCCGTCCCCGCCGCCCGCGCCTCCCGCCGCCGCATCGCCGACACCCTCAGCGAGACCCTCTGACCGCCCGGGCGTGACCGGCCGGTTCCGACCGCCCGAAACCGGAAACGGGTCCTCCCCGTTCCGCCGAGGCGGAACGGGGAGGACCCGGAGGAAGAGACTGCCGTGAGAACGGGCCGCGCGGGATCAGACGCCCGCGATCGACTGGATCCAGGAGCGGTAGGCCGTCACGTTGGTGTAAGCCGTGGTGGTCTGCCGGTCGCTGGTGGACGCGACGCCGACCTGGACGCCGTTGGCCATCATCGGGCCGCCGGAGTCGCCGCCCGCGGTGATGCCGTCGCCGCGGCGGGCGCAGATCGCCGAACCGTAGTAGGCGTCACGGCAGCCGCCGGTCACGATCACGTTCGCGACCTTCAGGTACTGCGACTGGCAGTTGGCCTCGGAGCCGCACCGGGAGGTCGCGCCCCAGCCGTAGACCTGCACGGTCTGGTTCACCGACACCGAACCCGGCTGCCCCAGGCGGGCGTAGGTCGCCGAGACGGAGCGGTCCAGGCGGACCAGCGACAGGTCCGAGGAGGAGTGGTTGTAGATCTGGGTGCCGTTGGCGACGGTGCCGCCGCTGTGCTGGTTGAGGCTGCCGATGCGGAACGACAGCCCGCCACCGCTGACGCAGTGCTTGGCGGTGAGGATCCAGGTCGGCGCGATGATCGTCGCGGAGCACGTCTCACGGCCGTTGGAGAACAGCCGCGCGGCCCAGGGCGCGTTCTGCGCGTACCCGCCGCCGATGATCGGCTGCGGACCGCCGCTGCCGGGCGCCTCCTTGGCGGACGCGGCCGGGGCCAGCACGAAGAGGGAGAGAACGGCGGCCATGGCCGCGATCAGAGCGGGGACGAGCCTGGTTATTCGCAAGGGGTGCCTCGCTTCCGGATACACGCGGTGGTTCGCGTGTGGCCTGTGGGGGAGGCACCAGGATTCCCGTAAGCGGAACGGGCTGGGTACTACCACTTGGCCATAGCACGGTGTTATGGCCCGGGCTTTCGGAGCCTTGAGGGCGGCTCAGAGGTAGATCTGCCGCCCGCAGTCGCGGCAGCGGACCCTGCCGCCGAGCCTCCCGATCCGCCGGTGCCCGCACGAACCACCGGTCCCCGTCGCGCCGTCCGTGCCGCCCGTTCCGTCAGGCGGCTCGTCCCGGCCGTGGGACTGGAGGCGCACCATGTGGTCCAGCTCCGCGATGCACGGGCCGCACGCGTACACATCGCCCGCCGCGCCGGGAGTGCGCACCGAACCGATCCACAGCACGCGCACGCCCTCACGGCGGCAGTACAGCCAGCAGCCGCCCGTGATCCAGCCATTGGCGTCGTCGGTGTGCGCCGGCAGCGGCCACCCGTCACGCCACGGGCGCTCGACGGCCGGGGTGAAAGGAGGCGGCGTCACACCGCACCCCGCTCGATGACGGCCGCCAACTCCCGCGCCACCGGCGCGGAGCACTCGCCAAGGACCACCATCGCGTAACCGGTCGCCCCGTCCACGCGCACGGGGGTGCGGACGTCCACGGCCGGGAACCGGATCCCCGCCTGCCGCAGCGCCTCGGCGAGCGCGTCACGGGCCGCCTCCGCCTCCCCGATTCGTTGCTCCCCAACCTGATCCGAGTCCTTCATCACCATATGGTGTGATCCCTCCACCGTATCCCTGTGCGAGAAGCGACAGCGCGACTACCGTCGGTCGCGTTCGCTTTACGAGCATGAACCGGAGTGGAGCGCGAACACCCGTGGCCGGGAAGCCTTTCCCGGCCGCCCGGCGCCGCTTCCACACATTCCACGGAGGGGGACGGAATGCCGCCGAGAAGAGTGGTCACGGGCCGCAGCCAGGAGCCGCGCCGACGGTTCGCCGAGGAGTTGCGCACCCTGCGCACCGAACGCGGCGACAGCCTGCGGAAGCTGGGCGAGGCACTGGGCTGGGACTGGTCGCTGTTCGGCAAGATGGAGAGCGGCCACACCATCGGCAGCCCGGACGTCGCCCAGGCCCTCGACCAGTACTACGACACCCCTGGCCTGCTGCTGGCCCTGTGGGAGCTGGCGGCCGGAGACGCCACCCGGTTCCGCGAGAAGTACCGCCGATTCATGGCACTCGAGGGCGAGGCGGTGAGTATTCAGAAGTACTCACCCGGTGTCGTGCCGGGGCTGCTCCAGACCGAGGCGTACGCCCGTGAGCTGCTGACGCTGGGTGGCCTGCGTCCAGGCGACGAACTGGAACAGCAGGTGAAGGCGCGCATGAGCCGCAGGGATGTCCTGACGGGCGATGGCGCGCCTCAGCTCAGGGCGATTCTCGACGAGGCCGTTCTGCGCCGCCCGTTGCCGGACGTCACGGTATGGCGCGAGCAGTTGAAGTATCTGGTCGATACGGCAGAACTGTGGAACGTGATACTGCAAGTGCTTCCGTTTCGCGCCGGACTGCGCGAACTGAGTCACACGGACACGGCGTTCCTGCGACTGCTGGACGGCAGGACCGTCGCCTGGGTGGAGACCGCCTACAGCGGGGAACTGATCGAGGAAGCGGCCCGGGTCGAAGAACTCCAGGTCGGCTACGATCGGCTGCGCGACCACGCCCTGTCCCCGCGTGACTCGGCGGAGTTCCTACTCCGACTTCTGGAGGAGCTTTCATGACCACCTCCCCGCACGAGATAACCGCCGCACGGTGGCGCAAGTCCAGCTACAGCAACCTCAACGGAGGCGACTGCGTCGAGGTCGCCGACAACCTCCCCGGCACCGTCCCCGTGCGCGACAGCAAGAACCCGCACGGTCCGGCCCTCGCCTTCGCCCCGGACACCTGGGCGTCGTTCCTCACCGCCGTCAAGGACAACCGGCTCACCGGCTGAGCCGGTCCGGCAGGTGCTGTCGGCTGGGGTCCACCGGCACCTTCGTCAGATGCCGATGTCGAACGCCTTCGAAGGGTCAGTTGCCTGGATCGCGGGAGAGTTCGGAGTGCAGGCTTTGCCAGTCGGCATGCTGGTCACTCCACGCGGAGCTTTCGTAGAGCGCAGCCTTGGCCTCGGGCAGGGAGATTCCGAACACTCGGGACATGACATAGATGGTCTCGACCGGGGAGTTTCCTCGGCTCCGTAGTTCTCGAAGTGCCTGCTCGCGTTCAGGGGTGCCTCGACTGACCATGCTTGATGCGAGCGCGTCCAGAGCTGATCGATCCATTGCCTGATCCTCCACTGACCCGGAGTGGACTGCTTGGACGGTAAGGGCACCGGGCGTCGACGGGACCATACGTCTGCCCTGTTGTCCTGCTGGGAGGCGATCCCAGTAGGACAACAGGTCGCCTCTGGCCTGAAGGCGGACGCCAAGGTCCAGTCGGCTCACCGAAGCCGAGACTGTAGACCGGTTGTGGCGAAGTCTTTACGCCCGCTGTTCGCGCGAACGGCCATGACGAGGGCCACGGCAAGGAAGGCGATGGAAACCACCCACCAGAGGACCGCGTAACCTTCGGTTGCCTGGCTCAGCAGCAGGGAAGCCGCAGCGAGCATCAAGAAGGCGGGTGTCCACGCCCGTTTCCGGACCACGGTTCTCTCCGTTTCTGCTTCACGGTTTCAGAGTCGATGCGGTGCCGTTCCCGTGCGCGACAGCAAGGCCCCGCACGGCCCGGCCCTCGCCTTCGGCCCGGCCTTCTTCGGCCTCTGCGATCGACTCGGCCAGACGGCGGGCGTTCGCGGGCGAGCGCAGGAGGTGGATCGTCTCCTGCCAGGAGGCGAAGTCCTCCTCCGACAGCAGTACGGCGTTCCCGTTGCGGGACGTGATGTGCACGGGGGCGCGGTCGTTGTTGACCTGCTCGATCAGCGGAAACAGGTTCCTGCGAGCCTCGCCGGCGGTGATGGACACGGTCACCTCTCCCTTCAAGTGGTATAAGAAGCGGCACCACTCGCTGCTGTGTGGGGCCAGCCAAGCCTTCCATGAGTCGCGCCGGAGACGGTCCTCTCGCGTTACGCCCATGGCGGCCCGCAGGGCACGCGGGTGTCAGGCGCCGTCGTACAGGGAGCGGATCTCTATTGCCGCGCGGGCCAGTTCCGCGCGGGCCTCGGGTGGGGTGAGCACCTCCACGTCGGTGCCGAACTGGAGGAGTTGGCGGACCGCCGCGAGGACCGGGTAGTCGAACTCGGCGCGCGCCCAGCCCGCTCCGTCCGGGGTGGAGGGCTCGCCCGAGAGGTGCGCGCCCGCGATGCGCACCACCATGTCCAGCCGCTCGCGCCGCACCCGCGCCGTGATCCGGACGCCGCCGGGACGGTTCTCCACCTCGCGCCGCAACCCCGCCCACACCTGAGCCAGTTCCACGCCCTCGCGGCGCCGCACCGGCGACTCGGTGACGGCGAGGTCCGTCAGCCGGTCGGCGCGGAACAGCCGGCCGCGCCCGCGGTGGTCGGCCACCAGGTACCAGGTGCCCGCCTTGGCGACCAGCCCGTAGGGATCGACGGTGTAGGCGCGCACCTTTTCCCGGCCGCCGTGCCGGTAGCGGATGCGCAGCCGCCGGTCGGTGAGGACGGCGGCGTGCAGTGGCTCCAGGTCCACGGCCGGGCGCGGTGGCGCCAGCCACCGCTCCGGGTCGACCAGTACGCGGCGGCTGGTCAGTTCGGCGGCCGGTCGGTGCGGTGCGGGGAGGGCGGCCATCACCTTGCGCAGCGCGGACGCGAACGCCCTGTCCAGTCCCAGGGCGGAGTGCGTACCCCGTCCCGCCAGGACGAACAGGGCCCGAGCCTCGTCGGCGGTCAGCCCGGTGACGTCCGTGCGGAAGCCGGGCAGCAGGGCGATGCCGCCGTGCCGGCCGCGTTCGGCGTAGACCGGGATCCCGGCGGCCGACAGGGCCTCGATGTCGCGGTGGACGGTGCGCACCGACACCTCCAGGCGTTCGGCGAGCTCCGCGGCCCGCACCCGGCCGCGGGTCTGGAGGAGCAGGAGGATCGACAGCAGCCGGTCGGACTTCACACCATCGAGTGTGCCCGGAAAACATGACGGCGGCTGTCAGGTTATGCGGGCAGCCTGCGGCCGTACGCGCGGTGCGGACGGACGGAGGAGCCCATGAACCACGGGAACGGCCCGGTCGCGGCCGGAGAAGACCGGAGGGCAGGCGAAAGGACGGGGCGGAACGGGCGGGATGCCGGTCCCCCGGTCCGTCGCCTGCTCGCCCTGGACGCGGCCGGTATGGGCGTCGTCGGGCTCTTCTACCTGGCCGCCGCCGCGCCGCTGGGCAGGGCGCTGGGGCCGGGTACGGCGGTGGTGGCCGCGG
>NZ_JAKMAY010000181.1:0-12150 GCF_022015835.1 Streptomyces sp. ICN903
GTCCCGAGTACACCGGGGACGCCGTGGTCCGCCTGGCCGACCAGGCCGAGCAGGGGCGGATCGGGGCCCGGGGCGACCGCCGCCGGCTGCGCGGCCTGGACGTGTGAGGGCCCAGGGCGCGGGCCCTGGGGGCATGCGCGGGCGCGGCGCGGAGTCCGTGCGGGCCGGGCACGGTCCCGGCAGGGTCGTGACAGAACTCGATTCACTCTTTAGTGTTCCTGAATATGGATATGCAGAACCGCGTGGTGATCGGCCCCTCCGGCACCACCGCCGAGGACGTCGTAGCCGTCGCCCGTGGCCTGGCCCGCGTCGAACTGTCCGACGAGGCGCTGGCCGCCCTCGCCGCCGCCCGCCGGGTCGTCGACGACCTGGCCGCGTCCCCCGACCCCGTCTACGGCGTCTCCACCGGCTTCGGCGCCCTGGCCGTCCGCCACATCCCCGCCGGGCTGCGCGTACGGCTCCAGCGCAACATCGTCCGCTCGCACGCCGCCGGCATGGGCCCGCGTGTGGAGCGCGAGGTGGTGCGGGCGCTGATGTTCCTGCGGCTGAAGACCCTGGCCTCGGGCCGCACCGGGGTGCGGCCCGAGGTGGCCCGCGCCATGGCGGACCTGCTCAACGCGCGCATCACCCCCGTCGTCCACGAGTACGGCTCGCTCGGCTGCTCCGGCGACCTGGCGCCCCTGTCGCACTGCGCGCTGGCCCTGATGGGGGAGGGGGACGCCGAGGGCCCCGACGGGCGGGTGCGGCCGGTGGCCGAGCTGCTGGCCGAGCACGGACTGGCCCCCGTCGAGCTGCGGGAGAAGGAGGGGCTGGCCCTCCTCAACGGCACCGACGGCATGCTCGGCATGCTGGTGATGGCCTGCGACGACCTCGCCCGGCTGCTGACCTGCGCCGACATCACCGCCGCCCTCACCCTGGAGGCGCTGCTGGGCACCGAGCGGGTACTCGCGCCCGAGCTGCACGCCGTCCGCCCGCACCCCGGCCAGGCCGCCTCCGCCGCCAACATGCTCAAGGTCCTGGCCGGCTCGGAGCTCACCGGCCACCACCAGGACGACGCCCCGCGCGTCCAGGACGCCTACTCGGTGCGCTGCGCCCCCCAGGTCGCGGGCGCCGGGCGCGACACCCTGGCGCACGCCCGCACCGTCGCCGAGCGGGAGCTGGCCGCGGCCGTGGACAACCCGGTGGTGCTCCCGGAGACGGGGCGGGTGGAGTCCAACGGCAACTTCCACGGCGCTCCGGTCGCCTACGTACTGGACTTCCTCGCCATCGCCGCGGCCGATCTGGCCTCCATCGCCGAGCGCCGCACCGACCGGCTGCTGGACCGCAACCGCAGCCACGGGCTGCCGCCCTTCCTGGCGGGCGACGCGGGCGTGGACTCGGGGCTGATGATCGCCCAGTACACCCAGGCCGCCCTGGTGAGCGAGATGAAGCGGCTGGCGGTCCCGGCCTCGGTGGACTCGATCCCGTCCTCGGCGATGCAGGAGGACCACGTATCGATGGGCTGGTCGGCCGCCCGCAAGCTGCGCACCGCCGTCGACGGGCTGACCCGGGTGGTGGCCGTGGAGCTGTGCGCGGCGGCCCGCGCGGTCGAGCTGCGCGCGGCGGACGGGCTGACCCCCTCGCCCGCCGCCTCGGCGGTGGTGGCCGCGGCGCGCGAGGCCGGGGTGCGGGGCCCGGGAGAGGACCGTTACCTGGCGCCGGAGTTGGCGGCGGCGGAGGCGTTCGTCCGCACGGGAGGGCTGGTGGCGGCGGCCGAGGCCGTCACCGGACCGCTGGCGTGAACCCCTCGCGGCCGGCCCGGACGCGGGCGTTGACCAGCAGGGCGGCGCCCGCGCCGAGGAAGCCGAGGCCGCCGACGAGGTAGGGCGTGCTGTCGAAGGTGCCGGTGTCGGCCAGCACCACCTCGCCCCCGGAGCCGGTCCGGTCCTGGGACTGGGTCTGGGACTGGGTCTGGACCTGTGTCCGCGGGGCGGTGGTCCCGGCCGGCTCGCCGTCGCCGGTGGCGTTCGCGGACGGTACGAACCACAGACCGCACAGGAGGCCGCCCGCGACGGCGGCGGTCACCAGCGGTCGACGGTGTGCTCGCACGGAAGAGCCCCCTCGGTGCAGCGGATCGGCGATGCTGCGACCGATGCTAACGACGACAGGGGTGCGGCGTGAAGGGCGGCCGGTGCCCGCGCCCTCCACCGCCCGGCCGCCTCATGCGAAATCGGTCACACTGCCACATAAGCGCCGTGACAGGAGGAAAGCGCTGTGATGTGATCGGCTGTCACAGGCGGACGGATCCGCCGGTAACGATCCGGAACCGCGGGGGAATTCCCGCCCGCCAGTGCAACCCCTGGTGACCGGAGGGTGTCTTACCCCACAGTCTTACCCTGGGTGGAACGGGTCACAGTTCCCTCGCGTTCTCGTATGTGCGGCCGTGGGGTGGACGTCCCGCTTCGCCCGTACCGGACGGCGTGGGACGCGGAACGGGGAGCCAGAGGTTCGTAAGCGGATGGAGAAGCGTGTGATGAGGGACGGCAAGCGCCGCAGGAGCGTCGTGGCTGCGGCCGCGCTGCTCAGTGGAGTGCTCACACTGTCGGCGTGCGGGGGTGAGAGCGGCAGCACCGGCGGCGGGTCCGACGCCGGCTCCGCGAAGAAGCCGGAGAAGGAGCAGGCCCAGGTGGACAAGGCGGCGGCGGAGAAGGCCTCCGACGCCCGAATAGTCATCACACCCAAGGACGGCGCGGACAACGCCAGCATCCACGCGGCCAAGGTCGCGGTGAAGGACGGCAAGCTCACCTCGGTGACCATGAAGGCCGCCGCGACGGGCCAGGAGGTCGAGGGCACCCTCGCGGCCGACGGCAGCGGCTGGAAGCCCAACGGCCAGCTGGAGCGCGCCACCCGGTACACGATCTCCGCCGAGGCCGAGGACTCCGAGGGCCGCAAGGCGCTGGAGAACGTCACCTTCACCACGGTCTCGCCCGACAACAGCTTCATCGGCTACTTCACGCCCGAGGACGGCTCGACCGTCGGCGTCGGCATGCCCGTCTCCCTCAACTTCGACAAGGGCATCACCGACAAGAAGGCCGTCCAGGCCGCGATCGAGGTCAACACCACCAGCGGCCAGGAGGTCGTGGGCCACTGGTTCAGCGACACCCGCCTGGACTTCCGGCCCAAGGACTACTGGAAGGCCGGCTCCAAGGTCACCGTCGACCTCAACCTCGACGGAGTCGAGGGCGCCGAGGGCGTCACCGGCATCCAGGACAAGAGCTTCAGCTTCACCGTCGGACGCTCCCAGGTCAGCACGGTCGACGTGAAGACCAAGACCATGAAGGTCGTCCGGGACGGCAAGACCGTCAAGACTTTCAAGATCTCCGCCGGCGCGCCCGAGACCCCGACCTACAACGGCCAGATGGTGATCTCCGAGAAGTACAAGGAGACCCGGATGAACGGCGCGACCGTCGGCTTCACCGACGACGACGGCAAGGGCGAGTACGACATCCCCGACGTGCCGCACGCCATGCGCCTGTCGACCTCCGGCACCTTCATCCACGGCAACTACTGGGGCGCCGACTCGGTCTTCGGCAACGTCAACACCAGCCACGGCTGCGTCGGCCTGAACGACGTCCAGGGCGCGGACGACCCCAGCCAGGACGGCGCCTGGTTCTTCGACAACTCGCTCCTGGGCGACGTGGTGATAGTCAAGAACTCGCCCGACAAGCAGATCACCCCGGACAACGGCCTCAACGGCTGGAACATGTCCTGGGAGGACTGGAAGGCCGGATCCGCCCTCTGATCCTCCCGGCCTCCGGCAAGGGCCCCCCGACGGCCCGCTGACCGCACCCACCGCGTCTTCGGAGCACCTCCCGGAAGGCGGCGGGGAACGGCGCACCGCGCCGCTCCCCGCCGCCTTCCGCCGTTTCCGCCGCCTTCCGCCGTTTCCGCCGCCTTCCGCCGTTTCCGCCGTTCCCCGCCGGGCGGCCTCGCGGCCGGGCACCGCGGGAGCCGGAGGAACGCGGACGGGCCGGAGACGAACCGAACGGCCCCCGCGAGCGTCCTCACCAACGCGAGAGCCGGAAGCGACCCGATTCGGCCCCGGACCGAGGGGAACCGATGCGGCGTCACACCCAGAACACCTGTCCCATACGAGGCCGTATGGTGCGGGCGTCACGGCCTCCCGCAGACTGATCGCGCAGGGGGGCCGCAGGGGTTCCCCGCGCACGGTGATGACCTCACCAGGGGGAGAATTGACACAACGGAAGAGAGCGGGCGCCGCCGCGATAGCCACCGCCGTGGCCGTCGCACTGACGATGGGGCTGACCACCGCATCGTCCGCCGCCCCGAGGACCGGCCCGGACGCCGCGCCGCGGACCGCACCGAAGACGGGACCGGGAACGGCGGCGCTCCGGGCGGGCCCGCCGCAGGGAACCGACCGGACCGAGCGCGGCCGGCGCTCCGTCACCCTCGTCACCGGCGACCGGGTCGTGCTGGACCGGCACGGCAGGGTCACCTCGGTGATCCGGGCCGAAGGACGCGAGGACGTACCCGTCCGGATCGTCCGCACCGGGGACCACACCCATGTGATCCCGCAGGACGTCACCCGGCTCATCGCCGAACGCAGGCTCGACCGGCGGCTGTTCGACGTCACCGAGCTCAGCCGCGAACAGTACCGCGACAGGACCGGCACCGACGTACCGGTCATCGTCACCTACCGCGGCGCGAAGCCCGCGGCCAGGGCCGAACTCCACGCCGAGGCCGACCCGACCGTGCGCGCCGCCTTCCGTTCGGTCAACGGCGAGGCACTGGCCGTCGCCGGGGACCGCGCCGCGAAAGCCTGGAAGGCCCTGACCCGCCCGGCCGGGGCGGGGCAGCTCGCGGCGGCGCCCGGAGTCGCCACCGTCTCCCTCGACGGCGTCCGCAAGGCGGCGCTCGACACGAGCACCGCGCAGATCGGCGCACCGGCGGCCTGGAAGGCCGGCTACGACGGCAAGGGCGTCACCATCGCCGTCCTCGACACCGGCATCGACGCCGCCCACCCCGACTTCGCCGGGCGGATAGCCGCGGAGAAGAACTTCACCGCGTCCGACGACACCAGGGACCACTACGGACACGGCACCCACGTCGCCTCCATCGCGGCCGGCTCCGGAGCGAAGTCCGGTGGCCTGTACAAGGGCGTGGCCCCCGGGGCGAAACTGCTCAACGCCAAGGTCCTCGACGACGCCGGCTACGGCAGCGACTCCGAGATCATCGCCGGGATGGAGTGGGCCGTCGCCCAGGGCGCCGAGGTGGTCAACCTCAGCCTCGGCGGCTTCGACACCCCCGAGATCGACCCGATGGAGGACGCCGTCAACCGGCTGTCGCGGGACAGCGGCGCACTCTTCGTCATCGCCGCCGGCAACGACGGCCCCGGCGCCTCCACCATCTCCAGCCCCGGCAGCGCGGACGCCGCGCTGACGGTCGGCGCCGTGGACAAGCAGGACGCCCTCGCCGACTTCTCCTCCGTCGGCCCGCGCACCGGGGACGGCGCGGTCAAGCCCGACCTGACCGCCCCCGGTGTGGACATCGGCGCGGCGGCGGCCGAGGGCAGCCTCGTCGAGCAGGAGGGCGACCCGGTCGCCGACGGATACGTCTCCATCTCCGGCACCTCCATGGCCACCCCGCACGTCGCGGGCGCGGCCGCGCTGCTGGCCCAGCGGCACCCCGACTGGACCGGCGAGCGGATCAAGGGCGCGCTGACGGCCTCCACCAAGCCCGGCAAGGGCTACACCGCCTTCCAGCAGGGCTCCGGCCGGGCGGACGTGAACAAGGCGCTGAAGCAGACGATCGTCGCCGAGCCGGTGTCGATCGGCTTCGGCACCGCCCAGTGGCCGCACGGCGACGACGAGCCGGTCACCAAGGACATCACCTACCGCAACCTGGGCACCGAGGACGTCACCCTCTCCCTGACCGCCACCGGCACGGACCCCCGGGGCAAGGCCGCGCCCAAGGGCATGTTCACCCTGGCCGCCGACGAGGTCACCGTCCCCGCGGGAGGTACGGCGGCCGTCGGCGTCACCGCCGACACCCGGCTCGGCGGCAGCGTGAACGGCGGCTACAGCGTGGCGGTCACCGCGACCGGCGGCGGCCAGAGCGTCCGCACCGCGGGCGCCGTCGACCGCGAGGTGGAGTCCTACGACCTGACCGTGCGCGTCCTCGGCCGCGACGGCAGGCCGGCCCCCCTGTGGAGCAGCGCGCTCGTCGGCTACCAGGCCGATGTGTTCAGGGGCCTGACGGGCGAGGACGGCACCACCACCGTCCGCGTCCCCAAGGGCACCTACGTCCTGTCCACCGACATCGCCCTGCCCGGCAGCACCGAGGAGGAGTACAAGGGCAGCGACTGGCTCATGGCCCCGGCGGTCGAACTCGACCGCGACACCACCCTCACCTTCGACGCCCGCAAGGCCAAGGAGGTGAGGATGACGGTGCCCGACCGCAAGGCGGAGCAGATCGGCCTGTCCGTCGAGTTCACCGGCGCCCTCGGCGACGAAGGCTTCGTCAGCGTCTACGGCGGTACGGAGGGCAGCGGGCGGAGCCTGCGCACCGCACAGGTCGGCGGCACGGGAGACGTCGAGGCCACCTCGGCGGCCACCGCCGTGTGGACCAACGGCGGCACGGACTACAACACCTTCCACGCCCGCGAGGGCGGCTTCTACACCGGCCTGAAGACGCACACGAAGAAGTCGGAGATGGCCAGGCTGAACGTCCGGCAGGGCACCTCGGCCCCCGGCCGTACCGGCGTGCTGTCCACCGTGCCCTCCAGCGTGGGCTCCTTCTTCGGGGTCGGGCGCGGGCTCCCGCGCACCACCACGGTCTACGTCAAGGCCAAGGGCACCCGGTGGTCGCAGGACTTCACACAGTTCGATGCCAGTGGCGAGTTCGAGGCCGGCTACTACACCGACGAACGGAAGTTCACCGCGGGCAGAACCTACGAGCGCACCTTCAACAGCGCCGTCTTCGGACCCCACCTGGGCGAGTACGGCGGCATCTTCCGCAACGGCGACGACCTCTACGGCATGCTGAACCCGCTCGCGGACGGCGCCGGCAACCTCGGCGACAGCCTGTACGACTCGGCGCGGACGACCCTGTACCGCAACGGGAAGAAGTACGCCGAGGAGGAGGAGATCCTCGACTACACCGGCTTCACCCTCCCCAAGGGCAAGGCGGAGTACAAGCTGGTCACCACCCTCAGCCGCGGCAAGGTCTTCAAGCTGAGCACCAGGGTGAGCGCCTCCTACACCTTCACCTCGGCGCGCACCTCCCAGGAGACCGGCCTCCCGGCGACGGCGGTGCGCTTCACTCCGAAGCTGGCCCTGGACGGCACGGCCAAGGCGATGGCCACCATGCCGGTGCCGGTCACCGTCCAGGGGTCGGCCGCCGGCGGGAACCTGAAGTCGCTGACCGTCCACGTCTCCTTCGACGGCGGCAAGAGCTGGAAGAAGACCACCGTCAAGAAGGGGAAGATCACCTTCAAGAACCCCGGCAGGAAGGGCACGGTCTCCTTCAAGGCGAACGTGAAGGACACCAAGGGCAACACCCTGTCCCAGACGATCGTCAACGCCTACCGCACCAGGTGACACCCGCGGTCACACGGGCGACACCGTTCCCGTGAACCAACGATGGCCACTGGTGGCCCACCGGTGAAAGGACGGCCTGCCGGAGCAACCGCTCCGGCGGGCCGTCCCGCGTTGCCGCGGAGGCGGGCGGGGCGGACGGGACGGGAGATGCGGGCGGTACGGCGACGTGCGGCCGTTCCGCCCGGAAAGACACATAAAGTGGCATAGGACCGCTCCCGGCGGAAACCCGTATCCGAGTACGGGGGAGTACGCAGCATGTACCGAGGACCCGAGCTGCCGAAAGGACGTGGCAGAAGTGAAGGTCGCCTTTCTCGTCGCCCCCGAGGGTGTGGAGCAGGTAGAGCTGACCGAACCGTGGCAGGCCGTGATCGACGCCGGGGGCACCCCGAGCCTGCTGTCCACCACCGGCGGGCGGATCCAGGCGTTCAACCACCTCGACAAGGCCGACACCTTCGAGGTGGACAAGCAGGTCGGCCAGGCCGCGGTCGAGGACTACGACGGGCTGGTGCTGCCCGGCGGCGTCGCCAACCCCGACTTCCTGAGGACGGACGAGGGCGCCGTCTCCTTCGTCCGGGAGTTCTTCCAGACCGGCAAGCCGGTGGCGGTCATCTGCCACGGCCCGTGGACGCTGATCGAGGCGGACGTGGTGCGCGGCAGGAAGATCACATCCTGGCCGAGCCTGGAGACCGACCTGCGCAACGCCGGCGCCAACTGGGTCGACGAACAGGTCTCCGTCTGCACCGAAGGACCGAACACCCTGGTCAGCAGCCGCAAGCCGGACGACCTCAAGGCGTTCAACCAGGCGTTCCTGCGGGAGTTCCAGACCGTCTCGGCCTGACCCCGCCACGCCGCTTCCCGACCCCACCCGACCCGCTGTGGGCCGCCCGCCGCGCGCGGGCGGCCCACACACGCGTCCCGGCGCCGGGTGCCCGGCGGTCAGGCGCCGGTGGTGTAGGCGTCCCTGGCCAGCTCGCCCAGGTACTCGCCCAGCGGCTGGTGGGTCGGGGGGAAGTGCGGCCCGCTGCCGTCCTTGGGCACGACCACCACGCGGACGAAGGGCGCCAGCGCCATGTTCCCGGTGTCGATGTGCTCCTGCGAGTCGAACCGCACCGCCCACGCCACCGGATGCTCCTGCGTCAGTCCGTCCTGCACGACGATCGTGAACTCCCCTTCGGGGAAAGCCTCGTCGAGGAACCGGCGGGCGGAGTCGATGGCCTCATCCCGTGAGAGCACTGGAAGTCTCCTTGGTGTCGCTCAGAACCTTCGGGGAACCGGCGGACCCCGGCGCTCGGACGGCGTGAACCCGCTTCCGGACGACCGCACCGCCATGACTGGGCGCAGCATAGGACGATACGACCGGCCCGCGCCCCCCGGCCCGGCCCGTAGCACGTCGGGCACTTCCCGCAGGGCGCGGGCGAAGACCGTTCGCGGGCGGGGCTGCGGCGGACCGCGATCCCTTCCTGGACTTCAGGCGGTGCGAGACGAACGGCAACCCGGGGAACCCGTATGGCGATTGAAAGGGTGTCGATCATCGGCGCGGCACAGCCAGGCCAGACACTCCGCTTCCGCGCCTTTCCGGAGTCCATGGCACGGGACAGCAACGAGATCGAGAGGTGGGTCGCCAGGATCCCAGGCGCGGCCGTGCCACCTGGGCCGGCAACCGCGGCCGCCCTCTGCGGTGGGAGTACGACGGGCAGTGCTACGCACCGACATCGCTGGTGAAGGAGATGGTCGAGCAGCTGACGGGGAACCGGCCCGGCTACGCCTCCGGCCCCAGATACTGGCTGGACTCCGACGGACGGGACCTGGCCGAACTGGCCGGCTTCCCCGGCGACACCGCCCCCGACACCCATGAGCACCGATACCCCCGAGCACAGGAACGCCACGTCCGTGGAAACGGACTACACGGCCGCGTCAAGATGTCCACCTCCGGTCTGCCCGGAGTGCGGCCGGCCCATGAGGTCCGGCGGCTCCGTGCTCTCCGGGCGGCAGGACGACGGCCTGCGAGCCTGCCGCTCGCTGTGGAGCTGTGCCGGTCGGCACCTGTGATGGAAATGGGCCGACCGGCCGGAGGAGCCGCTGGAGGCGTGCCCGTTGCCGGAACTGTTCCGCTGACACCAGCGGTCGCGGGCAGTCGGGGAGCGCTGGGGAGGCGAGGCCCGGTCTCATGACGCTTGACCTGGCCGCCCAGGTGCCGACAGGAGATCAGCATGGCGCACACATATGGACAGACCGGTGCGCTGCACAGCCGTCGAGTCCGCACGCACACCGCCGTTCACAGCTGGTCGAAGGGCGGGACGATCCTCACGACGATGATCAGATGGTCCCTGGGAGAGGCCAGGAAGTAGAACCAGCCGCCGGCGGCGTCCATGCGGCGCAGCCCACCGGGGCGCGGTCCATTGCCCAGGTCGCCGATGTCGACGTCCATGTCGGCCAGTTCGGTGAGCTGTGCGGCCAGGCGTTCCACCTCGGAGGTGATCTCGTCCGGCACGCCACCGGTGACATGGGCGCCGTCCGGGTCGTACTCCCAGCGCCAGGTGCCGCTCACCGCTGGGACGGGGCGGCCAGCGAGGCGTGCGCGTCGTCCAGGAGGCGGCCGATCTCGGAGGCGGCCTCACGAGCCTGGTCGGCGTCGCCGGTGGCGGCCTGGTCCTCCAGACGCCGAAGCCGCTCCGAGAGGTGGGGCTGCCGCTGGATGTGGACGTAGACCGCCCACTGGGCGACGAAGCGCCGCAGCGGTGCGAGGTCGGAACCCTGCCGTGCCTGGTCGGCGGCATGGTCCAGCTCACGGGTGAAGGCGGGGAGAGCAGCCGGCGCGATTTGGGCTACGGCCTGCCGCAGTGCCGTCACGGTGGCAGGCGGTTGGGGGATGAGGGGCTGCTCCGCAGCGGAGGTGGTCATGGCTTCTCCCATGGGCGGGATTCTGCTCGCTGCGGGCAGCGTATCCGCCACACACTGCCCGCAGTCGTCCGAACGAGTGATGGAGAGCCGGATGGGGCTCAGCCCTCGGCCCGGGCCACGCCGACCGGGCAGCTCACGCCCGTGCCGCCGATGCCGCAGTAGCCACCGGGGTTCTTGTCGAGGTACTGCTGGTGGTATGCCTCTGCCGGGTAGAAGGGACCGGCGGGGAGGATCTCCGTGGTGATCTCGCCGTAGCCCGAGGAGGCCAGGACGGCCTGGTAGGAGTCGCGGGACGCCTTCGCCGCGGCCTCCTGCCCGGCGGAGTGGGTGTAGATCGCCGAGCGGTACTGGGTGCCCACGTCGTTGCCCTGGCGGAAGCCCTGGGTGGGGTCGTGGGACTCCCAGAAGACCCGCAGCAGCTCCTCGTAGGTGACCTTGGACGGGTCGAAGACGACGCGGACGGCCTCGGTGTGCCCGGTCAGGCCCGAGCAGACCTCCTCGTACGTCGGGTTCTCGGTGTGGCCCCCCTGGTAGCCCGCGAGGGTGGTCCACACCCCGTCGGTCTGCCAGAACTTCCGCTCCGCGCCCCAGAAGCAGCCCAGGCCGAAGTCGGCGGTCTCCAGCCCCTCGGGGTAGGGGCCCAGCAGGGGGTTGCCCAGGACGGTGTGGGTCTCGGGGACGGTGTAGGGACGCTCCGGGCGGCCCTTGAGGGCTTCCTCCGCCGTGGGGAGGGACTTCTTGAAGTGGCCGAACAGCATGCTCAACTCTCCTCGTGGCCTCGGTGGGCCTGGTGGGCCCGGTGCCGCCTGGGGCGGCGTACGCCGTGTGCCGTACGCCGCCCCCACGTCTCAGTGCGCCGGCGGGGTGTGCGCCGCGTCGCCGCCCAGGCTCTCGTAGCCGGCGACCGCCAGGGCGCGGTACGCCGAGTACTCCGCCACCGGGTCGCCGCCGTCGACCCAGGGCAGCGCACCGACATAACCATCCACGGCCCGCACCTGTTCCAGGGCCTGCGCGTACCGCTCGGCGCGTACCAGGAAGCACAGCAGCAGATGGCGCACGTGCGGGGCGACGGGGTGGTCGGCGGGCGCGTGGTGCAGGGCGTAGCGCGCGCCCTCGATGGCCTGTTCCACCACCGCGCTGCGGTAGAGGCCGCTGACCATGTTGGCCTCCGGCAGGTGGTCGTAGACCGCGAAGAGCGGCAGGGCCGGCAGCAGGCTGCCCTCGGGGGCCTCGCCCGCGGCGCGCTGCGCGAAGGCGTAGGCGTCCTCCTTGGAACCGTGGCCCTTGGCGGACCAGTACGGCAGCGCCACCAGGTGCGCGCCCATGTGGTGCGGCGCGCGCCTGCGCACCTCCTCCCAGCGCTCCTCGAACTCGGGGCGGCGCACGCCCAGGGCGCGGGCGGCGAACAGGTCGGTGATGTACCCGGTGGGGTCGGCCGGGGCGAGCCGGATCGCCTCGCGGGCGATCTCGCGGGCCTCCTCCAGGATGATCCGCCGGTCGGCCGAGCCGGTGTCGCCCAGCGCCTGCCAGACCAGGAACTGCGCGTACACCTGCGCGCAGGCCGCGTCGCGCGGGGAGGCGGTGCGCCAGTTCCGCAGCCAGCGCGCGTCCGGGGCGGGCGCGGGGGCCGGCGGCCGCTCCTTGCTGAGGG
>NZ_JAKMAY010000182.1:0-12048 GCF_022015835.1 Streptomyces sp. ICN903
GGGCGGGGGCTGGGCTGACGCGGTCGCCGTGTTCGTCGAAGACGAGCAGGCTGCGGACATCGACGAGCAGGGGGATGCGCTGTCTTCTGCGGTGGGGTGTGCCCGGCGTTGTGCGCACGATCAGCTCGCCGATGCCCGATCGTGTGGGTTTCGGTATGTTATGCAGGGTTGGTGGTTTTCGTGGGTGGATCGGGTTGCCTTCGCTGTGCGGACTCGGTGGAGGAGTCGTCGGGCCAGGTCGGTTGTGGTGTTTCGTGGGGGCTTGTGCTGTTCTTGGGGGAGTGGCTGGGGTGGTACGTCGGCTTGTCGTCCGCCGAGCGACAGGTGCAGCAGTGCCTCGTGTCCTTGGAATTCGATGTGTTCGACGACGCCGGTGAGGGGGCGTTCGAACGGGGTGGCCTGGGAGTGTTCGGCGATGCGGACGGCTTCGGGGCGCAGGCCGATCAGGAGGGGGCGGCTCTGCACGACACGGAGCATCTGGTGGTCGTGGGTGAGCGGCTGGGGCAGGGGGAGGTGCTGCGCGCCGAGGCTTACGGACAGGGACCCGTCGATGGGGGCGTGGACGGTGCCGTGCAGCAGGTTGATCCGCGGTGTGCCGATGAAGGAGGCGACGAAGGCGTTGGCGGGCAGTTCGTAGAGCCGGCGCGGGGTGTCGACCTGCTGGAGCGCACCGTCTCGCAGGACGGCCACCCGGTCGCCCAGCGCCATGGCCTCGGCCTGGTCGTGGGTGACGTAGACGGTCGTCGCGCCGGTGCTGCGCGCTACCGACAGCATCTCCATCCGCAGGCGGTTGCGCAGCCGCGCGTCGAGGCTCGACAGCGGCTCGTCCATGAGGAACACCGAGGGGCGGCGGACGACGGCCCGGCCCATGGCCACGCGTTGCCGCTCTCCTCCGGAGAGCTGGGAGGGGGAGCGTGCGAGCAGGTGGCCGATCCCCAGGGTCTCGGCCACGGTCTGCACCTGTGCCGCCACGTGTGGCCGGTCCTGTTTCCGGACCGCCAGGGGGAAGCCGATGTTCTCGGCCGCCGTCATGGTGGGGTAGAGGGCGAAGCTCTGGAAGATCATGGCGACGTCCCGCTCGCTCGGGTCGAGGTCGTTGGCGAGGCGGCCGTTCAGGCGCAGTTCTCCCTCGGTGATCGTCTCCAGTCCGGCGATCATGCGCAGGAGGGTGGATTTACCGCAGCCGGAGGGGCCGAGCAGGACGAGGAACTCGCCCGCTTCGATGGCCAGCGACAACCGGTTCACGGCCGTCTGCCCGTTGGGGTAGGTCTTGGCGAGGTCGTGGAGGGTGATGGTGCTGCCCAACGTGCTGCTCCTGGTGCGTGGCGTGCCGGCGGGGTGTGCGAGGGGTCAGGGGGCGAGTTCTTCGGCGGAGATGTGGAGGCAGGCGGCCACGAGGACGAGGTTCTTGATGACGTACTGGCCTTCGAGGGTCGGGATGGTGCCGTAGGTGTGCCACATGTCGCCGGGCAGCAGGAGGAGGGTGAGGAAGACCCCTGCCATGTGGAGGAAGAAGGCGGCCAGGGCGTAGCGGAGCATCATTTTGGTGATGAGGCCGAGACCGATGGCTGTCTCCAGGACGGCGAGCATGAGCAGTGACGCCTGGGCGGGGACGAGGCCGAAGGTCATCCGTGTCATGGCGTGGACGGCGACGCCTTCCGCCGCGCTTGCCCCGGGGAAGAACTTCAGGATCCCGAACCAGCAGAAGACCACCCCGACGCAGACGCGTAAGACCGCGGTGCTGCTGTGCTGGTAGCGGCACGCGAGGGCGGTGGGTTGTCGAAGCAGCTGACGGGTGCGGGACCGGCGGCCTGCGGCGGGGTGCGCGCCGTCGGCGGGCTCGCGGCGGAAGGTGCTGGTCATCGTCTGTCCTTCGGCTTTGCGGGGGACCCAGGCGGGCACGGGATGCCGGCCTGTGGGGGGTCGGTGGCGCTGGGGCCCCGCGAGACGCTCGGCGTCTCGCGGGGCCCGGTCAGCAGGAGGTCAGCCGAAGTTGACGTCGCTGCACAGGAAGTACTTCTGGTCCATGTGCGACGCCTTCCAGACGGTCACCACGACGTGCCGCCCGCTGTAGCCCGACGTACTGACGTCCGTGGTGTAGTGCGCCTGGTAGGGGTAGCGGCCGGTCTTCTTCACCAGCTCCAGGTCGTCCCACCCGATCAGCTGGTACTCCGGGTTGAAGCCCTGCTTGGTGACGTAGATCTCCAGCCAGTCCGCGCCGTGCCGTGCCTCGTCGTAGATGTCGACGGTGAAGTTGGCGCCGATGTCGGTCGCCTTCCACGGACCGGGACGGTCGAGCGGTCGGTAGTTCGTCTCCCCCTGGCCGCCGGCGCTGCAGATCTGGCCGTCGGGGATGGCCTGCTGGTAGTTGTCCCCGGTGTTGTTGGCGTAGACGGCCTTCCATGCGGTGATGGCGTTCGGGCTCTCGTGGTAGGTGCGGTAGCACATGGGGTCCTGGGCCTCGTTCGGCTCGTTGTAGCCCCAGCGCTGCAGGCAGCCGTAGTTGCGGGTCTCGGGGGTGATGACCGTGCCGTGGGCGGATGCCGTCGGGGCCGTGGGGAGCAGGCAGAGCAGGCTGGTGGACAGCACTGCGGTGCTCAGCGCCGTGCGGCGGGACAGTGTCTTCGGTGCGAGGTTCATGGTGCTCTTCCTCCGTGTGTCGGGGGATCACCGGCCGGTGTCGCCGGCCGGGCGGCTCATTGCGTGCACATGACGTCTTGCTCGCGGTCCTGGCTCAGTCGACTCTCCGGTCGACCACCTCCCTCCGCGCGGGGGGCTCGGTGCGTGTGGTGCGCCCGAGCAGGGCGGACAGTGACCAGCGGCCGGGCCCGAGGGCGGCGAGGAGCAGGAAGGCCCAGCAGTAGAGGGCGGCCATTTCGCCGCCGTTCTCCAGGGGGAAGAGCCCGTCGCCCTGGTGGTGGACGAAGTAGGCGTAGGCCATGGACCCCGAGCAGAGGATCGCCGCCGGCCGTGCGGCCAGGCCGAGCAGCACGAGCGTGCCGCCGGCCAGCTGGATCACCGCGGCCCACCACCCGGGCCACTGCCCGACGACGGGCGGCGACCCGTGGGCTCCGCCGAGGACGTCGAAGAGTGTCGCCGCCCCGTGGCAGGCGAACAGCAGTCCGATCACCATCCGGAACAGGCCCAGAGCCGGGCCCTGGTATCTCGATAACTCCACAGCGATGCCCTTTCTCGACGGGGGTGTATGCCGTTTCTCGACGGGCGTGTACGCCGTGCCCCGGGCGCCGGATGCGTGCGGGGTCGAGGGCCGCCGGTGTGACGGGCCGGCGGCCCTCCGGCGGGTCAGGAGGTGACGGCCCACTTCTGGCTGTCCCAGCCGCCGCAGTCCCACAGGTGCAGGCGGGCGCCGTCGGACGAGCTCTGTCCCTCGATGTCCAGGCAGCGGCCGGACTTGAGGTTCTTCAGGGTGCCGTCGGACTGGAAGGCCCACTTCTGGCTGTCCCAGCCGCCGCAGTCCCACAGGTGCGCCTTGGTGCCGTTGGCGGTGCCTCCACCGACGACGTCGAGGCACTTGCCGCCGGACTTCAGCTGCTGCCCGTCGAGCGACCAGGCCATGGAGGGTACGTCGGCGCAGGTCCACTGCTGGATGGCGGTGCCGTTGGCCGTGCCGCCGTCGGCGCGGTCGACGCACTTGGAGGTCGCGCCGTTGACGATCTTGCCGCCGGTGACCGGGGCGGGGCCGGGGTTGTTGCCACCAGAGCCCCAGGCGTTCCAGTTGTCCCAGGTCTCGGCGTCGAAGCCGAGCCGACCGAGCTTGTCGGCGCCCCAGTTGTCGCCGGACTTGCTGATGACGGTGCCGCCGACGGTGTAGTTCTCCAGCTTCAGGCCGCGGCTGTCACGAGTTTCGTTGCCAAGGGTGACCTTCTGACCGGCGGAGTTGGTGTACCGCTTGAGCAGGCTGACCTGGGAGCTGGGGTCAAGTCCGTTCCAGGCGCCGATCTTGAGGTTCTTGACGTGGATGTTCTCGGTGCTGGAGAGGGCGAAGACGCGGATGGCACAGTTGGTCATGCCCTCGACCGTGATGTTCTCGAAGGTCATGTTCTTCACCCACGCGCCAGGGTCGGCCGTGGTGGTCGATCCCATGTCCTCCCAGTGGGAGGAGGAGTTGAGGATGCAGGTGTTGTACTTGACGTCCTTCCAGTACATGCGGTTGTGGATGACGTGGGTGTTGGTCACCCGTACGTTGTCGATGTTGCGCGGTGTCCAGCCCCACTGGATGACGGGGCCGTTCTCGCCCTTCCAGATGACGGTGTCATCGATGGTGACGTCGCTGTGGTACATCTTCAGCACGTCGTCGTTGGCGTGGAAGAACGTGTTCTTCATGGTGCTGCCGCGGTACAACTCGATGCCGTCGGTCTGCCAGTACCAGGACCCGACCTGCTTGTAGTTGTCCACCCGCATCTGGAAGCGCTGCTCGTTGCCGTAGACGACGAACGAGTGGTACGGCGGCTCGTTGATGGTCACGCCCTGCAGGTCGAGGTACTGCTGGCGGTCCGAGGACTGGAACTGGAGCATCTTCACGCAGGAGGCGTGGCAGTTCGACGCTCCGCTGAGGTGGTCGTAGTTGTTGTTGGTGTCGGCCTCGTACACGTACTGCTCACCGGAGAACACCCCGTGGCCGGTCACCTTGTACAGGCCCTGGCTGTCGTCGGGGAAGCGGATGGCGCCCTTCACGTACGCGCCCGGGGCCAGGTAGACCCACTTGACCTGCTTGGGCAGCAGGGCGTGGTACTTGGAGGTCATGTAGTAGGTGCCGGGCCGGAAGTACACGATCTCCTCGCTGATCGTGTTGAGGTTGGTGACCCGGCCCTGCTGCGGGTAGTGGATGCTGCCCGAGTCGGCCGTGGGAACCAGCCGGTCCCTCTCCGCGCCGGCCGGGGTCGGCTCGGCGAAGATCATCATGGAGTTGCGGGGCTCGGTGTGGATGGCGCGGTTGCCGCCGCCGCCCTGCGTGGTGAGCTTGCCGGCGTCGTTCGCGGGGCCTGACATGTCGTTGTACGCGGTGTACAGCTGCGGGTCGAACTCGACCGAGAACCGGTGTCCCTTGGCGTCGTAGGGGACCTTGATGCGGACGGTCCTGTCGTTGACGAGCTCCTTGGCGAAGTTCAGGCTGCTGGGCTTGATCTTGACCTGGTCGGCGGAGGAGACGGTCTGGCCGGTGCGCAGGGAGACGTCGACCCACACGTCGGTGGAGTACTGGAAGGACGACCAGCTCATGGTGAGGTTCGCGGACGAGGCGAACTCGGCGCCGTCCTCCTTGGTGTAGCCGATCTTGCCCTTCCCGCTGCGCGGGATGCTCATGTAGGCGAACGAGTCGTACCGGGTCGTCGGCGCGGCTGCGGTGGCGACCTTCACGTCGTAGAAGGACGAGCGGCGGACCTTGTCGTTCTGCACGGGGCTGGTGGTGTTGAACTCGTGGTTGTCGTGCCACCAGGTCTTCAGCTGCGCGCTGTCCGCCGTCTCCGCCCGGGCCGAGTCGGCCACCGCGGTGCCGTTGGCCTGGGCGGCCGGGAGCTTGGCCTGGGCGGCCTGGCGTCTGGCGTCGGCGCCCGTACCGGGAGTGTCGGCGGCGGCCGCGGCGCCGGCGGGCACTATGCCGGCGGCCAGAGCCAGGACCAGGCCGACGACGGCCGCTGCCGCCCGTGCCCGTGGTCGCGGTCGTGATGTGGACATGCGAGTGTGTCCTCTCTTGTGTGTATCGGGGCAATGCCCCTGGTGCGCCTCTGCGGGCGGATGCGCCCGCAGAGGACGGGCGAGCCGGCGCGCTGCCCCGCGGGCGTGGAACGCCGTGAGGCATCGCCGGGAGCATGGGATGCCTGGCCTGGTCCCGGGGCGCGGTGCGCGCACCACCACGGGTCGGCGGCCCGGGGAGCCCTGCGCTGGACACCGCCTGTGTCTAGGGCTCGGGACCGGGTGCGGCGGGGTGCGCACGGCGGGCGGCGCCGGCCCGCGCCGGCGTAGCGGTGCGCATGGAGCCGTGGGCGGGCCTCCGCATCAGCCAGCGGGCAGGTCGTGTCGTCATCGAGTCCTCGCTTCGGACGGTGGCCAGGCGGCGAGTCATGTGCGGGCGAGACCGGACGTCATCCGTGGGGCCGGGGGATTGAGGTCACCGGCCCCACGGGCCTCCGGCGGGCTCCACGCCTCCGGCAGGCGCGCAGGGCGGAGTCGGCGGACACCAGGGCTGCCGCGACGCCGTGGCCGGCGGCCGCAGCACTCCTCGGTCGCCGGATAACGTCCCCTCATTTCTTCCGCGTGTCAATGAAATGAACGAGATTCGCGCCCTGCGGAGGTCTTCCCGCCCTCCGAGGGAGGGGCAATTGCGTCAAACAGGTCAAAACTTGCGTCGATCACGGTTGCGTAACGCGCTGTTTTGTTTCTTGACGCACGAAAAACCGGGGGACACACTCCCGTCATACGCAGTTGACCGGCGTCCTCACGCCGACGACGGCGGAGCCAAGGAGGCACTATGACGATCTCCGCGTCCCACGTGCGGCAGCGGGTCCCGCCCCGTGCTCCGGGGGGGGGCCGACACCAGCCGTACCGGGGCCGACGGTGATGACCCAGCCCCAACGCCCCTGACCGACCGCCACCTGGAGGCAGCGCGTGATGAGCCCGTCGAAGATCCGGTTCTCGGAACTCGTCAGTGAACAGACCCGTGCGGAGATCTTCGCGACCGTACTCACCGCGGGGCCGATCTCGCGCACCCAGCTCGCCCAGCGCCTGGGCCTGGTGCCCTCCAGCGTGACACGGATGCTGCCGCCGCTCCTCGAACACGACTACCTGCGCGAGAGCGACACCGCTCCGCAGGGCAGGGGCCGACCGCAGAAGATGCTGCACGTCAACCCCGACAAACACATCGTCGTCGGACTGAAGATCGGCCCTGCGCAGGTCTCCGGAGTGGTCACCGACATGGCGGCCAACGTCCTGGCCCGCGCCGAGGAGTCCATCGCCGACTGCACCCCCGCAACTGCCCTGTCCGCCGCTGCTGCCCTGACCAGCCGGCTCCTCCAAGAGGCGCCCGAAGCGGCGGACAGGGTGCTGGGCCTGGGCGTCGGGGTCAGTGGCCACGTCGACTCCGACGCCGGAATCTGCCGCTACTCGGCCCTGCTCGACTGGAACAAGGTCGACGTGGCCGGCCCTCTCCAGGAGGCGACCGGACTGCCGGTCGTCGTCAACAACGACGTCAACACCCTGGTCGTCGCCGAGCGCTGGTTCGGGCAGGGCCGCGACATCGACTCCTTCGCCGTGGTCACCGTCGGCCCCGGCATCGGCTGCGGCCTCCTCCTGGACGGCGCCCTCTTCTCCGGTACCACCGGAATGGCCGGAGAACTCGGCCATCTGCCCCTTGACCCCGCGGGCCCCATGTGCAGTTGCGGCCGCCGAGGCTGCCTCGAGGCTCTCGCCGGCGACCGGGCCGTCCTGCGCCACCTCCAAGACGCCGGCGTTCACTGCGCCACCATCACCGACGCCATCAACCTCGCCCGCACCGCAGGCGGCTCGTCCCAGACCGTGGCCCGCTCAGCGTTCACCGAAGCCGGAACAGCCCTCGGACGAGGCCTGGCGGGCATGTGCAACCTGCTGAACCTGCAGAAGATCATCATCGCCGGAGAAGGCGCGGTCGCCTACGACCTGTTCGGCCCGGCCATGACCGCGGCGCTGGAGGCGCACGCGTTCTCCACGGCCGCCCTGGACTGCGCCGTCCACGTCGACCCCGTGCGCCACGACCTGTGGGCCCGAGGAGCGGCCTGCCTCGTCATCCGTGACGCGGTAGGCGCCGCCATCCCCTGACCCTTCCGGCGTCGGCCGGTACGCCGGTCACCGACACCCCAGATTTCACACAAAGTATCCGAGTAGCTGCAATGAGGTCATGACGTGCCCGTGAACGAAGCCAACCCTGCCGACTCCTGGTGGAGCAACGCGGTGGTCTACCAGATCTACCCGCGCAGCTTCGCCGACTCCAACGCGGACGGCATCGGCGACCTGCAAGGCATCATCGAACGCCTCGACTACCTCTCCCAGCTCGGCGTCGATGTCCTGTGGCTCTCGCCCGTCTACCCCTCCCCCCATGACGACAACGGCTACGACATCAGCGACTACCAGGACATCGACCCCCTCTACGGCACCCTGGAGGACTTCGACCGGCTGCTGGCCGCCGTCCACGAGCGCGGCATGAAGCTGGTGATGGACCTGGTGGTCAACCACACCTCCGACGAGCACCCCTGGTTCACCGCCTCCCGCGACGGCGGCGCGGACGGCCCGATGCGCGACTGGTACATCTGGCGGCCCGCCCGCGACGGCATGGAACCGGGGACCCCCGGCGCCGAGCCCAACAACTGGGGGTCGTTCTTCTCGGGCTCGGCCTGGGAGTGGGACGAGGCGTCCGGCGAGTACTACCTGCACCTGTTCTCCGGCAAGCAGCCCGACCTCAACTGGGAGAACCCCGAGGTCCGGCAGGCCGTGTACGCGATGATGCGCTGGTGGCTGGAGCGGGGCGTGGACGGCTTCCGCATGGACGTCATCAACCTGATCTCCAAGGACCCCGCCCTGCCCGACGGCCACGCCCCCGAAGGAAGCCGTTACGGCGACGGCTCCCCGTACTACGTCTGCGGCCCCCGCATCCACGAGTACCTGGCCGAGATGCACCGCGAGGTCTTCGCCGACCACCCCCGCCGGCTGCTCACCGTCGGAGAGATGCCCGGGGTCACCGTGGAGGAGGCCAAACTCTTCACCAACCCCGCCCGCCGCGAACTCGACATGGTCTTCCAGTTCGAGCACGTCGGGCTCGACCACGGCCCCGGTGGGAAGTTCGACCCCCGCCCCCTGAAGCTCACCGACCTCAAGGCCAGTCTCGGCCGCTGGCAGACCGGACTCGGCACCACCGGCTGGAACAGCCTGTACTGGAACAACCACGACCAGCCCCGCGTCGTCTCCCGCTTCGGCGACGACAGCCCCGCCCACCGCGACCGCTCGGCCAAGACCCTGGCCACCGTCCTCCACCTGCACCGCGGCACGCCCTTCGTCTACCAGGGCGAGGAACTGGGCATGGCCAACGCCCCGTTCACCTCCGTCGACGACTTCCGCGACATCGAATCCCTCAACCACTACGCCCACGCGGTCGCCGACGGTGCCGACCCCGAACGCGTCCTGGCAGGACTACGGGCGATGGGACGGGACAACGCCCGCACCCCCATGCAGTGGGACACCACTCAGCATGCCGGCTTCACCGCGGGCACCCCGTGGATCGCGGTCAACCCCGACCACACGGAAGTCAACGCCAAAACCCAGCTCGCCGACCCGGACTCGGTCTTCCACTACTACCGCCGCCTCATCGACCTGCGGCACACCGAACCGGCCATCACCCACGGCGACTTCCACATGCTCCACCCGGACCACGAGCAGCTCTACGCCTTCGCCCGCCACGACACGGCATCAGGAACCGAACTGCTCATCCTGGCCAACATCAGCGGAGCCGACCTCGCCGTCGACCTCCCCGACGGCTGGGAACACAGCGAGACCCTCATCGCCAACGTACCCGCCACCACACCTCTCACGACCCCGCACACCCTGCAGCCGTGGGAAGCCCGCGTCCACCGCCGCCGCACCGCCTGAACATCCACACCGCCCCACCCCTGCACACCCAAGGAACTCCCATGAAGACCATGCGCCTCCGCGCCACGGGCCACACCACGCGCCGCGCCCTGCTCGCCAGCACCGCCCTGGCGCTCATGGCACCCCTCGCCGCATGCGGCGGCGGCTCCGACACCGCGGAGGGCGACGGCAAGACCCTGCGCCTGTGGCACTACGAGCAGGAAGACGGCGCCCTCAGCAACGCCTGGGACGCGGCCATCGCCGAATTCAAGAAGACCCACCCCGACGTCAAGGTCATCTTCGAACGGAAGACGTTCGACCAGATCCAGCAGAACGCCGGCATGATCCTCAACTCCGACAAGGCGCCCGACGTCATGGAGTACAACAAGGGCAACGCCACCACCGGCCTGCTCGCCAAGCAGGGCCTGCTCACCGACCTGACCGCCACCGCCAGGGAACGCGGCTGGGACAAGAAGATCAGCGAGAGCGCCTCCGTCACCGCCCGCTACGACGCCAAGGGCGAAATGGGCGGCGACACCTGGTACGGCATCCCGAACTACGGCGAGTTCGTCCTCACCTACTACAACGACGACCTCTTCGAGAAGCACGACATCACCAAGCCCACCGACTTCAAGAGCTTCGAAGCCGCCCTGGCCAAGTTCAAGGCCGCCGGCATCACCCCACTCGCCAACGCCGGCAACGACCACCCCGCCGGACACTGGCTCTACCTGCTCGCCCTGTCCAAGGCCGACGACACCTGGGTCGAGAACTACCAGCTCTACAAGGGCGAGGTCGACTTCCACGGACCCGAGTGGACCTACGCCGTCAACAAGTACAAGGAGTGGCTCGACAAGGGCTACTTCGACAAGAAGGACGTCGGCCTCAAAGGCAACGACATGACCGAGCAGTTCGTCTCCCAGAAGCGGCCGATCCTGGTCGGTGGCAACTGGTGGTTCGGCGGCTTCACCACCGACATCGAGAACTTCCAGTGGAGCACCGCCCCCTACCCGGGCAGCGAGAAGACCCTCGGCTCCGGCGGCAACCACTGGGTCATCCCCACCAAGGCGAAGAACAAGGAACTCGCCGAGGACTTCATCGACATCACCATGTCCGACAAGATCCAAAAGCTCATAGGCGAAGAGGGCAACGTGCCCCTGGCCGCCAAGCCGGACTCCATCACCAACCCCAAGTCCCGCGAGCTGATCACCGCCTTCAACACCTACCAGAGCAGCAACGGGCTCGCCTTCTACCCCGACTGGCCCGTCACCGGCTACTACGACACCTGGATGGCCGCCACCCAGAACCTCATGAACGGCGGCAAGCCCGACGCGGCCCTCGACGAGCTCGCCGCCCCGTACGAGAAGTACGCCGCCTCGCGGCGCTGAGACTGACGCTCCACCCCTGAGCATCAGCCCCTCACCTCCGGGGACGGCGGCCCGACCGCACCGGCCGCCGTCCCGCCCACCTAGGAGCAACAGTGAAAACCACACGTCACCCGCGGTCCACGGGGTACGCCGTCTTCCTCGCGCCCGGCCTGCTGCTGAGCCTGCTCTTCCTCGTCGTCCCGCTGGTGATGACCTTCTACTACAGCCTCACCCAGTGGCAGGGCATCGGCGACCCCACCTGGATCGGCCTGGACAACTACACCCGGCTCCTCGGCGACGCGGACTTCTGGGCCTCCTTCCGCAACATCGCCTTCGTCATCATCGGCATCGCGGTCATCCCCACCCTTCTCGGCCTGTTCCTCGCCGCCCTCCTGTTCGATTACATCGGCAAGAAGCACGGCGACGGCCTGGTCAGCGTCTTCCGTTCCGGCCTCTACCTGCCCCAGGTCATCCCGGTCGCCGTCACCGGCCTGATGTGGGGATGGATCCTCGCCCCCGAAGGCGCCGTCAACAGCGTCCTGGAGACGATCGGCTTCTCGTCACTGACCGAGAACTGGCTCGGCGACCCCGACCTCGCCCTGTGGGTCGTCCTCGGCGTTCTGGTCTGGATGCAGCTCGGCTACCCGCTCGTACTGTTCATGTCCGGCCTCCAGCGCATCGACCCCGAACTCTACGAAGCCGCATCCCTCGACGGCGCGTCCTGGTGGCAGCGCTTCACCCGCATCACCGTGCCCATCCTGCGGCCCGAGGTCTACGTCGTCCTGGTCACCACCACCATCGCCGGCCTCAAGGTCTTCGCTCAGATCTTCGTCCTCACCGGCGGAGGACCCGGCAACTCGACACTGGTCCCCGCCTACTTCGCCTACCAGAACTTCTTCGAGCGCGCCGACGTCGGCTACGGATCCGCCATCTCCAGCACCATCACCCTGCTCGTGCTGATCATCGCCGGAACAATGCTCACCCGCCAGGCCCGCGAGGACGGATGACCATGACCACCGACATCACCACCCCCGCGCCCACCTCGCCCCGCGCCCACGCACCGGCACACCCCGGC
>NZ_JAKMAY010000183.1:0-11984 GCF_022015835.1 Streptomyces sp. ICN903
GGGGGCCGTGGGCCGCCCGGGCCCGGCGGCGGGGAAGTGGGCCGGGGTCCGGGCGGCCGTCTCACGGCCCGCGCGGGGGCCGGCGCGGTGGCCGGCGCCGCGCGCGGGTCAGCTGCGCCAGGTGTCGTTCAGGACGACCCTGCCGTCGGCGGGGACGGTGGCGGTGCGGTTGGCCCCGCTCTCCCAGGTGACGTTGCCGCCGGCGTCCTTGCGTATGTACTTGTACTCGAAGGAGGTTCCGGCCGGCAGGTCCACGTCCAGCTTCCACACCGGGTAGCCCGCCGGGTCCAGCTTGGGGGCGTTCGCGGTGTTCCAGTCGCCCAGTTCGGCGCGGTTGCCGACGACGTGGATGTTCTGGCCCATCACCGTGGTGGCGTTGACGTTGAACGAGGCGCCGTCGGCGCTGTCTCCGCCGTCGCCGCCGGAGCAGGTGCGGGCGCCGGTGTGCAGGGCGAGGGCGGTGTTGGCGCCGAGGGTGGCGGTGAACCGGCCCGAGCCGTCGACGGTCACCTTCCCGCCGCTCTGGACGTCGCAGTAGTCACCGGACGGCAGGGAGGTGGTGAAGGTCCGCGAGAGCGGGGAGCCCTCGTGGTTGATGGCGACGTACGCCTTGGAGCCGCGGCCGAAGGCGATGGCGTTGTTGCCGTTGTCCCACCAGTTCGTGACGGCCTGTCCGCGCGAGACGTTGCGGAAGGCGACCATGGAGGAGATCTCGCGCCAGGCGTGCTGGCACTTCCATCCGCCGCTGTAGCAGGCGGTCACGTTGCCGCCGCTCGGCGGACCTGCGTCCTTGTCCGACCACTCGTAGCCGGAGTGGACGTCCGGGGAGCCGTAGGGCCAGGCCAGCATGAAGACGTTGGCCAGGGTGTAGTTCGCGCCGTCCTTGTAGTTGAGGGTGTCGCCGACGCGCTCGGTGTCGTGGTTCTCCACGAAGACCCCGGACTTGCCGGACTCCATGAAACCCCAGCCCTCGCCGAAGTTCTTCAGGTGGGCGAGCTTGTCGCTGTTGAACACCCGCTTGAGCTCGCGGCCGTAGCGGAACTCCTGGACGTCCCCGCTGCCGAGGTACTCGGTGGGCGAGACCGCCTCGCCGGCGCCGTGGATGGCCTCGTGCTTCCAGTAGACGTTCGGGTTGGACAGCCGGGACTTGATGTCGGCCAGGTCGGTGGCGGGCATGTGCTTGGCGGCGTCGATGCGGAAGCCGTCCACGCCCAGGGAGAGCAGGTCGTTCAGGTAGGCGGCGATACGGCCGCGGACGTAGTCCTCGCCGGTGTCGAGGTCGGCCAGGCCCACCAGTTCGCAGTTCTGGACGTTGGCCCGGTTCCGGTAGTCGTTCACCTCCGACCGGCAGTCGTCCATGTCCCGGCCGCTGTAGATGCCGGGGTAGTCGTACTTGGCGAACGGGGTGCCGCCGGTGCCGGTGCCGCTCGCGTGGGCGGACATGTGGTTGATGACCGCGTCGGCGATGACCTTCACACCGGCCGCGTGGCAGGTGTCGATCATGTTCTTGAAGGACGCGCGGTCGCCGAGCCGGCCGGCGATCCTGTAGCTGACGGGCTGGTAGGACGTCCACCACTGGCTGCCCTGGATGTGCTCCTGGGGCGGCGAGGTCTGGACGTACCCGTAGCCGGCCGGGCCGAGGGTGTCGGTGCAGGCCCTGGCGATCGAGTCGAAGCGCCACTGGAACATCACGGCGGTGACGTCCTTGGTCCCGGGCGGCGCGGCCTGTGCCGATCCGGGAACGGCGATGAGGGAGCCTGCCATGCCCGCGACAAGCGCGAGTGTGGCGGCTGCGGATCTCCTGGCCACGTTTCCTCCTGTGGGGGAAGCAGATGCGAGTGCCTGCCTGGGGGCAACGCGCCGCGCCCGTAAGGCGGTGGAGCAGTGAATGCTCTTGCTGCAAGAAGACTGAAAACGCCTGAAAGTCTTCGCGCAGGAGACCGTAGACGGGCCCCGGAGGGGCGTCAAGGCTTTGGACATCTCCGGGAAACACAGCCGTCGCCTCTGTGCAATCTCTTTCGCAAGAGATTGCATGGTGCTACGTTCAACCACACTCCCGGTCCGGTCGGCCGGGGGACCAGGCACATGGCCCCCACGCGCCCGGCCGGCCGGGCCGGGTTTCCCGCACACCCCCGTGGCACACGCTGTTCCGCCGGACGCCCGCCGAACACGCCGCCGGGCGCCGGCGGGTGTCCGGCGGCGGGCCGTCAGGTCACACGCCGCCGGGCACCCGCCGGCGCCCGGCGGCCTGTGCCCGGTCCTACGACGGCTGCGGCGGCGGGGCCGTCGAGCCCCTCACCACCAGCTCCGGCTGGAAGACGAACTCCGAGTGCTGGACGGGGTTCCCCCCGATCTCCTCCAGCAGGGCGTTCACCGCCGCGCTCGCCATGGCCTTGACCGGCTGGCGCACGGTCGTCAGCGGCGGGTCGGTGAAGGCGATCAGCTCGGAGTCGTCGAAACCGACCACCGACAGCTCGCGCGGGACCTCCAGCCCGCGCTGCCGGGCCGCCCGCACCACGCCCAGCGCCATCAGGTCACTGCCGCAGACCACCCCCGTGCAGCCGGCGCTGATCAGCGCGCCCGCCGCGGCGTGGCCGCCCTCCAGGGTGAACAGCGTGTGCTGGACCTGCTCGCGCACCCGCGCCGCGGGCACGCCCTGCTCGATCAGCGCCGCCGTGAACCCCTCCGCCTTCCGCCGCACCGGGACGTACCGGACGGGGCCGACCGCCAGGCCGATCCGCAGCGGATCGTGGCCCAGGTCCACCAGGTGGCGTACCGCCATCCGGGCCGCCGCACGGTCGTCGGGCGACACGAAGGGAGCGCTGACGTGCTCGTTGAACCCGTTGATGAGCACGAACGGCACGCCTCGCCCGGACAGCCGCACATAGCGGCCCGGGTCCGCGGTGGTGTCGGCGTGCAGCCCGGAGAGGAAGACGATGCCGTTGACGCCCCGCTCGACGAGCTGTTCGACCAGCTCGTCCTCGGTGGCGCCGCCGGGCATCTGGGTGCACAGCACCGGGGTGTAGCCGTGTCCGGCCAGGACCTGCTCGATGACCTGGGCGAACGCCGGGAAGATCGGGTTGGTCAGCTCCGGGATGACCAGCCCGATCAGCCCGGCGCTGCGCTGCCGCAGCCGCAGCGGCCGCTCGTACCCCAGCACGTCCAGGGCCGCCAGCACCTTCTGCCGGGTGCCGGCCGCAACGCCGGCCTTGCCGTTGAGCACGCGGCTGACCGTGGCCTCGCTGACCGAGGCCTGGACCGCGATGTCGGCCAGGCGGGCAGTCCCGGGAGCACTGCCGGGGACGCCGCCGGGGACGCCGCCCGCGGCCGGTCCCCCCTGCTGGGGAACCGGCGCGGGCGCCGTACCGGTGTCGGTCATGCCTCCCACCAGACGGTGGTGTCGGCCGGGATCGCCCCGCCCTCGTACTCGCCGCTGGCCAGCAGCACCCGGCCGGGCGCCGCGGACAGCTCCACGGGCCGGTCGGTGGTGTTGGCCGTGCACACGAGGTCGCGGCCGGAGCCGTCGGCCGCGCGGCGGCGGAAGGCCAGCACCCCGGCGGGGAAGTCCTCCAGCCACTCCACGCTCTCGCCCGCGCCCAGCGCCGGGTGTTCGCGGCGGACCGCCAGCGCGCTGCGGTACAACTCCAGTGTGGAGGTGGGGTCGCCGGTCTGCTCCTCGACCGACAGCTCGGCCCACTGCTCGGGCTGGGGCAGCCAGCTTCCGCCGGAGCCGAAGCCGTAGCTGGAACCGGTCCGCGTCCACGGGATGGGCACGCGGCAGCCGTCGCGCAGGCCGTCCTGGCCGTTGTCCTTGAAGAAGGACGGGTCCTGGCGCACCTCGTCGGGCAGGTCCGCGACCTCGGGCAGACCCAGCTCCTCGCCCTGGTAGACGTAGGCCGAGCCGGGCAGCGCCAGCATCAGCAGCGAGGCCGCGCGGGCGCGGGCCAGGCCGCCGCCGAGCCGGGTGCGGTGGCGCACCACGTCGTGGTTGGACAGCACCCAGGTGGTGGGGGCGCCGACCGGGCGCATGGAGTCCAGCGACTGGTCGATGACCTCCCGCAGCGCCTCGGCGTTCCACGCGGTGTTCAGGTAGTGGAAGTTGAACGCCTGGTGCAGCTCGTCGGCGCGCAGGTAGAGCGCGGTGCGCTCGGGGCTGGGCGTCCAGGCCTCGGCGACGCCGATGCGCTCGCCGGGGTACTCGTCGAGGATCCGCCGCCAGGAGCGGTAGATCTCGTGGACGCCGTCCTGGTCGAAGAAGGGCAGCACCTGGTTGCCCAGCAGCTTCAGCTGCCCGGCCCGGCCCATGTCGGGCAGTCCGGCGGCCTTGACCAGTCCGTGGGCGACATCGATGCGGAAGCCGTCCACGCCCATGTCCAGCCAGAAGCGCAGCACCGAGCGGAACTCGTCCCGCACGGCCTCGTTCTCCCAGTTGAAGTCGGGCTGCTCGGGGGCGAACAGGTGCAGGTACCACTCCCCCGGGGTGCCGTCGGGGTTCTTCGTGCGGGTCCAGGCCGGGCCGCCGAAGATGGACTCCCAGTCGTTGGGGGGCTCCTCGCCCCTCGGGCCGCGGCCGGGGCGGAAGTGGTAGCGGTCGCGCAGCGGCGAGCCGGGGCCCTCGCGCAGGGCGCGCTGGAACCACTCGTGCTGGTCGGAGGAGTGGTTGGGCACCAGGTCCACGATGATCCGCAGCCCCAGCTCGTGGGCGTCGCGGATCAGCGCGTCGGCGTCGTGCAGATCGCCGAACATCGGGTCGATGGCGCGGTAGTCGGCGACGTCGTAGCCGGCGTCGGCCTGCGGGGAGGCGTAGAAGGGGCTGAGCCAGACGGCGTCGACGCCCAGGTCGGCCAGGTAGGGCAGCCGCGCGCGGACGCCCGCCAGATCCCCCATGCCGTCGCCGTTCCCGTCGGCGAAGGAGCGGGGGTAGACCTGGTAGATCACCGCGTCGCGCCACCAGCCGGCCGGCTCTCCCGTGGCGTCCGTGCGGATGGCCGGGGCCGTGCCGGTGGTGGGGGCTGATGAGTGCTGGGTCATGTCATCCCTGGTGTCGTGAGTGGGGGGACGCGAGGTACCGGACGGATGGGGCGGCGGGTCAGGACTTGACGGCGCCGGAGGTCAGACCGGCGACGAGGTGGCGCTGGGCGATGCCGAAGACGATCGCGGCCGGGACGGCGATGATCACCGCGGCGGCGGTCATCGAACCCCAGTCGCCCACGTACTGGTTGACGAAGGTCTGCAGGCCGCCGGCGAGGGTGAGGTTCTCCTCGCCGGTCATGAAGGCCGACGCGTAGGCGACCTCGGCCCAGGCCGTCACGAAGCTGTAGAAGCCGGTGACGGCCAGCCCCGGCTTGGCCAGCGGCAGGATCAGCCGCCAGAAGGTGCCGAAGGGGTTGAGGCCGTCCACGCGCCCCGACTCGTCGATGGAGACGGGGATGGTGTCGAAGAAGCCCTTCATCATCCAGGCGCAGAACGGCACCGCGATGGTGAGGTAGGTGATGATCAGCCCGACGGGCTGGTTGAGCAGGCCGAGCTGCGCCATCAGGTTGTACAGCGGCACGATCAGGATCGCCATCGGGAACATCTGCGTGATCAGCAGGGTCCACATCAGCGGGCGCATCCCGGGGAAGCGGAAGCGGCTGACGGCGTAGCCGGTGGTGGCGGAGATGAACACGCCGAGCAGCGTGGTCGCCACCACGACCACCACCGAGTTCCAGAACCAGGTCAGGAAGTAGGTGTCGCCCAGGACGTGGGTGTAGTTCTCCAGCGTGAAGTTCTGCACCAGCGAGGTGGTGAAGGTCTCCGTCTTGGGCTTGAAGGAGGTCACCAGCAGCCAGAAGGGCGGGAAGACCGCGGCCACGGCCGCGAGCAGCAGGCCCGCGTGCAGGGCGACGGAGGCCAGCGGCCCGCGCTCGCCGCGACCGCGCACCCGACGGGGCCGCCCGCCGCCGGCCGGCGGCACGGGCGCGGTGGTGGCGGGGTCGGGGGTCGTGGTCGCGGTGGTGGTCTTCGTGGTGTCCATCGTCGTCACCACACCTCTCCCTGCTTGCGGAGCGAACGGCGGTAGAACACCGCGAAGAGCATCAGGAGCAGCAGGATCAGCACGCCCCAGGCCGCGGAGGTGGCGAAGTCGCGCGGGCTGTTGAGGAAGGACAGCCGGTAGGCGTAGGTCACCAGGATCTCGGTGGAGTCGCCCGGCCCGCCGCGGGTGAGCAGGTAGATCACCGGGAACATGTTGAACGTCCAGATGGTGCTCAGCAGGACCACGGTGCTGCTGACCGAGCGGATGCCCGGCAGGGTGACGTTGCGGAAGCGCTGCCAGGCGTTCGCGCCGTCCACCTCGGCGGCCTCCAGCAGCTCCGAGGGGATGGCCTGGAGGGCACCCAGCAGGGCGACGAGCATGAACGGCACGCCCAGCCAGACGTTCACGGCGATGACGGAGATCTTCGCCCAGGTGGGGTCGCCCAGCCAGGGGACGCCCTCGATGCCGCCGCCTTCCAGGACTCTGTTGAGGATGCCGTTCTTCTCGTTGAACAGCATCTGCCAGGCGAAGACGGAGACGAAGGCGGGGATGCCCCAGGGCAGGATGATCGCGATGCGGTACACCGCCCGGCCGCGCAGCTTCCGGTTGAGCATGGTGGCCAGCACCAGGCCCAGCAGGAAGGTCACGGAGACGCAGCCGACCGTCCACAGCACCGTCCAGCCGAGCCGGTCCCAGAAGACGTTGTCGGTGAGGATGGCCTTGTAGTTGTCGAGACCGATGAACTCGTAGGTGGCCTCGATCTCGTTGACGCCGATGGTGCGGGCGACGTTGGCCTCGTCCGCGTCCGTCAGGGACAACCAGACGCCCCGGAGCAGCGGATAGCCGATGATCACCCCGATGACGATCACCACGGGGGCCACCATGGCCCACGCGTACCAGTGCGTCGCCAGCGCGCGGCGCAGCGGTCCGGGGGCCTTGCTGGACTTCTCGCCAGTTCCGCGGCCGCGGCCGCGGGCGTCTCCGCCCGCGGCCGGTGCCACCGACTGGCCGGTCTCGACAGCCATGGTCGTCGGTCAGCCTCTCCCTGAGCTCTTCCGGGCCCTTACTTCCAGTCCCCGTCCTCGAGGAGCTTGGCGTACTCCTCGCCGGCCTTCTCCGCGGCGGCCTCCGGCTTGGCCTTGCCGGTCAGCACGTCGGCCATCTGGACGCGCAGCGGCTCGAAGAGGGAGTTGCCCTCGGCGATCCAGGGGCGCTCGACGGCCTTGTCCACGGCGGGCTTGAAGAACTGGACCATCTGGTTGTCCTTGACGGTCTTCTCCTCGTAGACCGAGGTGCGCGTCGGCAGGAGGCTCAGTTCCTCGGTGGTGCGCTTCTGGACCTCGGCGGAGCTCATGTACTTGACGAACTCGTAGGAGGCGTCGAGGTTGTCGGAGCCGGCGTAGACGGAGTAGTTGTGACCGCCCTGCGGGGCGCCCTGGCCGGCGCTGCCGGCCGGGACCGCGGCGACCCCGAGGTTGTCCTCGTCGTCCTTGAACTGCTTGCCCGCGAGGGTGTCCTCGATGGCCCAGGGGCCATTGATCATCATCGCGACCTTGCCGTCCTTGAAGGACTTCTGCATGTTCTCCCAGCCGTTGGTGGTGTCCGTGGTCGCGGCCCCGGAGTCCACCAGGTCCTTGATCACCTCGAACGCCTTCACGCCGGGCTCTTCGTCGATGGTGATCTTCTTCGCCTCGGCGTCGAGCATGTCGCCGCCCTCGCCGTACAGGAAGGGCAGGAACCAGTACGGGTCGTCGCCGCGCAGGTAGAACGGGGTGACGTCGTTCTTCTTGAAGGCCTCCGTGGAGTCCTTGATGTCCTCGACCGACTGCGGGACCTCGACGCCGGCCTTCTCCAGCAGACCCTTGTTGTAGAAGAGGGCCAGGGTGTCGATGACCTGCGGGACGGCGTAGGTCTTGCCGTCGTACTGGGTGCTGCCCCAGGCCTGCGGCAGGTAGTCGTCCTTGTCCTCGACCGCGGCGGTGTCGTCCAGCGGGGCGAGGTAGCCCAGGCTGGCGAAGTCGGCCACCCAGGCGACCTCGGTGCGCATCACGTCGGGGGCGCCGGAGCCGCCGCCGGCGGCGTTCTTGAACTTGTTGCTGGCCTCGCCGAAGGGGACGTTGACGTACTTGACGTCGACGCCGGGGTGCTTGTCCTCGAACTCCTCGGCGACCTTCTTGTAGAAGCCCTTCTCGGCGTCGCCCGACGTGTCCCAGAACTCGACGGTGCCCGACAGTTCGCCGTTGGCGTTCTTCTTCTCGCCGTCGCCGCCGTCCCCGCCGCCGCAGGCGGTGGCCGCGAGCGCGATGGCCGCGACCAGTGCGGTGGTCCCTATGCCACGCCGCATGTGAACTCCTCCATGATCCGGTGCCCGTCTCGCGGGGGCACTGGCGTACTCCGCGCGGGCCGCGCGGTCGCGGCGCCGGGCTGACCAGGAACGTAACAGCGGCGCAATCTTTTAGAAAGACCTTGCGGCAACTTTCTGCAAACGAGTCTGCAACGGCTTCCGCAAGAAGTTGCGCTCCTGCTACCTTCCTCCGCGTTCCACTGCGGATCCTCCGCTTGAGGACAGACGGGAAGAGCACGATGGAAAGTCACATACCCCCCGGGAAGTCCGATTCGGCCGGACGGGCCGCCCGGCGCGGCAGGACCGCCGCCGCCCTGGCCGCCGCCGTCTCCCTGGCCCTGACGGCCACCGCCTGCACGGTCCTCGGCGGCTCCGCCGAGGACGACGCCTCCGCCGCCTCCGGCAGCGTCACCTGGTGGGACACCTCGGGTGAGGCCGAGGCCCCGCACTTCGCGAAGCTCGTCGCGGCGTTCGAGAAGAAGTACCCGCGGATCGACGTCGAGCACGTCTCCGTCCCCTTCGACCAGGCCCAGCAGAAGTTCCTGGACGCCGTGGAGTCCGGCCAGGGCGTACCCGACGTGCTGCGCGCGGACGTCGGCTGGACGATCGGCTTCGCCGCCGAGGGCCATCTGGCCGACCTCACCGGCACCCCCGCCCTGGACGCCGACATGTCCGGCTTCCTGCCGACCACCACCGCGAGCGTGACGCTGGAGAACGGCGGCGTCTACGGCGTCCCCCAGGTGACCGACACCCTCGCCCTGCTCTACAACCGCCGGATCTTCGAGGAGGCGGGGATCAACCGCCCCCCGTCCACCTGGAAGGACCTGAAGGACGTCGCGCTGGAGGTCAAGGAGAAGACGGGGGCCGAGGGCATCGTCCTCAATCCCGACCCCTTCTTCTCCCTGCCGTTCCTGTACGGCGAGGGAAGCGATCTGGTCGACGTCGGCTCCCGTACGATCACCGTCGCCTCCCCCGACTCGGTCCGGGGCGTGGCCACCGCCGCCGACCTGGTCTCCTCCGGCGCCGCCCCCAAGCCCCCGGAGAAGGACGCCTACGCCGCCATGCAGAACGCCTTCAAGAGCGGCGAGGCGGCCATGATGATCAACGGTCCCTGGGCGACCGCCGACATCTTCTCCTCCCCCGAGTTCGAGGACCGCGACAACCTGGGCATCGCCGCCGTCCCGGCCGGCGGGTCGGGCACCGCGGGCTCCCCCACCGGCGGCCACAACCTCGTGGTCTCCGCGGAGTCGGAGAACCCCGACGCCTCGTACCTCTTCGTCAAGTACATGACCGACGCGAAGCAGCAGGAGAGCACCGCCCTCGCCCTGGGACTGCTGCCGACCCGTACGGCCGCCTACACCGGGAAGGTGCTCTCCGACCCGGTGCGCAACTCCTTCTACCTGGCGCTGACCAAGGCCGTGGCCCGGCCCTCCCTCCCCGAGGGCGGACAGCTCTTCGTCGCCCTCCAGCCCCACTACACGGCCATCCTGCGCGGCGAGGAGACCGCCCGCGAGGGACTGACCCGCACCGCCGAGGAGTGGAACGAAGAACTGCTGCCCGGTTACGGCGTCGAACGGTGAGACCCCGGTTCCGCCTCCCGGCCCCGGGGGGCGAAACCGCACCTATCCGGGCGAACTCCCGGGTACGGTGGGCAGTCGGACACATGACCGGTACAGTCCGGTGCTGTGACCGCACGGCTAGCTGACATCGCAGCCCAGGCGGGGGTCAGCGAAGCGACGGTCAGCCGCGTCCTCAACGGCAAGCCCGGCGTTTCCCCGGCCACCCGCGAGTCCGTCCTCGCCGCACTGGACCTGCTGGGGTACGAACGGCCCACACGCCTGCGCCGGCGCAGCGCGGGGCTGGTCGGGCTGATCACCCCCGAACTGGAGAACCCGATCTTCCCGGCGTTCGCCCAGGTCATCGGACAGGCGCTGACCCGTCAGGGCTACACCCCCGTCCTGGCCACCCAGACCCCCGGCGGCTCGACGGAGGACGAGCTGACCGAGATGCTCGTGGACCGGGGCGTGGCGGGCATCATCTTCGTCTCCGGACTGCACGCCGACACCACCGCCGACACACAGCGCTACGAGCAGCTGCGCGGCAAGGGCGTGCCGTTCGTGATGGTCAACGGATTCTCCCCCAAGGTCCGCGCGCCCTTCGTCTCACCGGACGACCGGGCCGCGATGCGACTGGCCGTCACCCACCTCGTCTCGCTCGGCCACGAACGCATCGGGCTGGCCCTGGGACCGGCCCGGTTCGTGCCCGTACAGCGCAAGACGGATGGCTTCACCACCAGCCTCCAGGAGCAGCTCGGACTCTCGCGCGGCGAGGCGGAGTCGACGGTCCAGCACTCGCTGTACACCCTGGAGGGCGGCCAGGCGGCGGCCGGCTCCCTGATCGACCGCGGCTGCACCGCCGTGGTCTGCGCCAGCGACATGATGGCGCTCGGCGCCATCCGGGCCGCCCGGCAGCGCGGCCTGGCCGTTCCCGGCGACGTCTCGGTCATCGGCTTCGACGACTCCCCGCTGATCGCCTTCACCGACCCGCCCCTGACCACCATCCGCCAGCCGGTGACCGCGATGGGCCAGGCGGCGGTACGGGCCCTGCTGGAGGAGATCGGCGGCACCCCCGCCCCGCACAGCGAGTTCGTCTTCCTCCCCGAGCTGGTCGTCCGCGGCTCCACCGCCTCCGCGCCTCAGGGGCGGGGGTCCGTCTCAGGGAGGACCGGAGGCGGTCAGGACCGGACCGGGGGATGATCGGTCGGGGTCCGGATTCTGGCAGACTGGCGCACCATGGGGGCTCCGATCACGAGGACGACAGAAGAAGCCAGAGTGACCACTGTCGCTCCGGCAGATGAACGCACGGTCGCTCCGGCTCCGCGCCGCACCGTCTCCCAGCGCATCCGCGCGCCCCGCAGGCCCCGGATCTGGTTCGAGATCACGCTGATCGCGGTCAGCTACTGGACGTACTCCCTGATCCGCAACGCCGTGCCGGAGCAGGAGGCGCAGGCCCTGCGGAACGCCGACTGGCTGTGGGAGGCCGAACGCGCCCTCGGCATCGCCGTCGAGCAGTCCCTCAACCACGCGGTCAACGGCGTCACCTGGCTGATCGTGACGATGAACTACTACTACGCCACGCTGCACTTCATCGTCACCATCGGCGTCCTGGTCTGGCTCTACCGCAGACACCCGGGCCGCTACGCCGCCACCCGCACGGTCCTGTTCGCCACCACGGCCGTCGCCCTGCTCGGCTACTACCTCTACCCCCTGGCCCCGCCGCGGCTGATGGAGAGCGTGCACTTCATCGACACCGTCAAGGTCCACGGCACCTGGGGCTCGATGGCCTCGGGCGACATGGCCAGCGTCTCCAACCAGTACGCGGCCATGCCGTCGATGCACATCGGCTGGTCGGTGTGGTGCGGCATCACCCTCGCCCTGCTGGCGGCGCCGCTGTGGGTGAAGGTCCTCGGATGGCTCTACCCGGCCCTCACCCTGGTGGTCATCGTCTGCACCGCCAACCACTTCTGGCTGGACGCGGTCGGCGGGCTGGTCTGCCTGGGCATAGGCTACGCGGTCTCCTGCGCCTGGTACGGCGCCCCGGCCCACCGCCTCCCCCGCCTGGTCC